>CACOXF010000002.1 GCA_902631125.1 uncultured Bacteroidota bacterium | reverse complement strand
ATTTCTGATTTAGAGAATCAAATTGGACCAAATGGAAGCGAAAGCATACAAATCACAACGAGAACAATAAATGAATGGGCAGAAGAGATGTTATATCTAAAAAAAGCAGAAATCAATTTGAGCTCATTAGAGAAGGAGGGACTTGAAGAATTGGTCAGCACCTATCGCAACGACTTGTATGTAAAAACCTACAAGGACAAGGCAATTCAGTCTCAGTTGGACTCAATCGTGGAAAAGGAAGAAATTGAATCCTATTTTGAACAAAACAAATTTAACTTTAAAACAAATAAAGAGTTGATGCGTGGGCGATATGTTCGTGTGCGAAATGAAAATTATAATCTTCGATCGATTCGAAAAAGCATTCGGCGATTTAATGAAGACGATAAAGTCTTTCTGGATTCGATTGCTCTTCAATTTACTACCTACTCTTTGAATGATTCTATATGGGTTCAGGCATCTCAGTTTTTTAATCGATTGCCTTCAATTTCTGAAAGGCGTTATAAAAATTCCTTAAAAAATGACACATTCTTTGAATTGCAAGATTCTTTAGAAGTATATTTGGTGGTAGTTGAAGAAGTTGTTTTACGTAACGATTTGGCACCTTTAGATTATGTAGCACCAACGTTGAAACAAATATTAATCAACAAAAGAAAACTGGAATTAATGAGACAGCTCGATCGAGAAATAATTAAAGAAGGATTGCGTCAAAATATATATGAGGTTTATGAATAGTTGGATTTGTTCAATTTGTGTTTTTACTTTTTTTGGTGTAATTCAATTTAGCTATGCACAAACCGAAAGCATATCAACCCGCGAAAGAATAAAGATTGATGGCGTTGCTGCAGTGATTGGAGATTATGTTATTCTTGATTCTGATATCGATAAAGCTTATATAGATTTGCAATCTCAAGGAATTCCCACTGGTAATATTGAAAAATGTAGTTTGCTTGGAAAACTTATGGAAGATAAGTTATATGCCCACCACGCAGAGCAAGATAGCTTGGAAGTCAGCGACGCAGAAATCAACGATTATGTTGGCAGAACTATTGATTATTTTGTTCAAGAGCTCGGAAGTATGGAAAAGGTTCTTGAATTTTACAAGAAAAAAGATGAACAAAGCTTCAGAAATGAACTTTTTGACATTAATCGTGTACAACAGCTTTCCCAACGGATGCAGGCTAGTATCGTTGAAGAAATTGAAGTTACACCAGAAGAGGTGCGTACTTTTTTTGATAAAATTCCATTAAACCAACGACCTGTTTTTGGTGCTGAACTTGAAATTGCACAAATTGTTATTGAACCGACGCCAACTGATCAAGAGGTTGAAAAAACAATACGTTTGCTTGAAACCATGCGTAATGATGTACTCGAAAATGGTTCGAGTTTTGCCTCCAAAGCGATTTTGTACTCGCAAGATCCAGGGTCACGATCACGTGGTGGTCGATACACCCTTGATCGCAAACGTCCAATGATGGTTAAAGAATTCAGAGATCAGGCCTATCGACTAAGAGAAGGAGAAATATCACAACCATTTCAAACAGATTTTGGATGGCATATCGTAACAGTCGACAAAATTAAGGGTCAGCTTATTGATGTGCGTCATGTCCTGCTAGTGCCAGAAGTTTCTACTAGAGAACTTCGTGAAGCAAAAGAAAAACTTGAATTAATCCGCAAGAGAATTCAAGATGGTGAAATATCTTTCTCTGACGCCGCACTTGAATTTTCAGATGATAAGGATACAGCATCTAATTCTGGTGTTTTGATTAACCCTACATCTGGAGATACAAGATTTGAATTGACAAAACTTGATCCAGAAATTTACAACCAAATTCTAAATCTTGAAGACAACCAAATCTCGCCTCCAGTGATTGAGGAAGATAGATCTGGGAACAAAAAATATAAGATTTTAATGGTCACCAATCGTTTCAATGAACACACTGCCGATTTTGCAAACGACTATGTCAAAATCAAAGATTTAGCCCTAAAAGAGAAACAATTGAACACGATTCAAGAATGGATGGGTAAAAAAATTGATGATACTTTTATCAGTGTAAATCGCTCATACAGAGAATGTGATTTTTCTAATAAGTGGGTTCAATAAGCCTGGCTGCTCATTGATTTGTAGTTTTCAAGGAATTGCTGAATTCCTTTTTTTTAGAGTTTTTTTCGAAACCAATTTATTTTATAATGTACTAATTAACAGTAGGATAATTGTTAGTTATCCCTTAATTTTGAAAAAAAAAATTAGCTATGAAACAAGCCATGTTATTGGTTCGTTTTTTATTCTCAACTCGCCTAACATCTATTCTATTCATCGTTTTTTGTGTAGCGATGGCCGTGGGTACTTTTGTCGAAAGTTTCCATAACACAGCCACTGCAAGAATTTGGGTTTATAATGCTTGGTGGTTTGAAGCGATCATGGGAGTATTTGTTATCAACTTCATTGGTAACATCAAAAAATATCGTTTGTTACGATGGGAAAAATGGCCCATTTTACTGTTGCATGGTGCTTGGATTTTAATCATACTTGGTGCTTTTGTTACACGCTACTTTGGGTTTGAGGGTGTCATGCCTATTCGTGAAGGTGAAACAACAAATACCTTTTTAAGTGAAAAGACCTATGTCACTGTTCTTGTCGATGGTGAAATGGATGGTGCATTGCAAAGAAAAAAATTACAAGATAACTTTCTGTTTGCTGAGCCTGCATATAACAACTTTCGTTGGAGAAGTTCCTTTGATGAACAGAAGTTTTCAATTGAATACGTTGATTTTATCTCAAACGCTGCTGAAAGTTTAGTTGAAGATTCAATGGGTGATTTTTACATCAAGATTGTGGAATCTAGTGATGGAAATCGTCACGATCACTACATTCCTTTTGGTGAGATTGTGAATATTCATAATATACTTTTTACCTTTAATAACCCAAAATACGGAGCAATAAATATACAATGGGATCAAACCAATAATGATTACACAATTAATACTCCATTTTCTGGGACCGCGTTGCAAATGGCTACGCAATCCATTGAAGATGTGTTAGCCGACACACAAACTCCTCTTCGCTTTCGAACTTTGTATTCAATGGCTGGAATGCAGTTTGTTTTTCCTGATCAAGCAATACGAGGCTCATATCAAATCGTCAAAGACGAAGATGCAATTCAGGATGCATTAACACTAAAAATCAGTACGGAAGGTTTATCCGAAACTGTACAGGTTTTAGGTGCAAAAGGCTTTACCAATGACCCCAAACAAGTTTCGATAGGGGGATTAGACTTTTGGGTACAATATGGCTCTTTGCAGCACGAACTTCCATTTGCTTTAAAGTTAAATGACTTTATCGCTGAAAAATACCCCGGAACAGAGAAGAGTTACAGCAGTTTTATGAGTAAAGTTAGCGTCGCTGATTACCCTCCATTCGATTATGATATCTACATGAATCACATCCTAAACCACAGGGGGTATCGTTTTTTTCAAGCCTCTTTTGATCCCGATGAAAAAGGAACAATATTGTCAGTGAATCATGATTTTTGGGGAACCTGGATTACTTATGTTGGTTATTTCCTTCTTTACATTGGCTTACTTGGGATTCTTTTTTTCGGAAAAACTAGATTTAAATCACTTTCGACTCAACTCGAAAAAATAAGAGTTAAAAAGGCATCCCTGACTGCAATCACGCTTTTGTTTGGGTTATCCATGCATGCTCAAACACATCTGCACGAGAAGGAAGAATCTCAAAACATCGACTCGCTGTTGATTCGTCAAGCAGTACCTATAACACACGCGGATAAATTTGGAAAACTAGTCATTCAAGACTTGGGTGGGCGCATGAAACCAGCAAATACATTTGCTTCTGAGCTCATCAGAAAGGTTAGCAAATCTGATACTTATCAATCATTAAACGCTGATCAAGTTTTACTTTCCATACAGCAAAACCCTTTGCTTTGGTATCAGGTTCCATTTATTTATTTGAAAAGAGGTAATGATAGCCTGCGAAGAATTGCTGGTGTTGACGGGAAAGCAAAATATGCTTCTTTTGTTGATTTTTTTGATAAAAGTGGTAATTACAAATTGGCAAAGCCACTTGAAGGTGCATACAAAGCTGCAAACCCCAATCAATTTCAGAAAGATTTTATCGAAACAGATCGAAGAATCAATTTGTTGTACAGTGCAATTGAGGGTAAAGTACTTCGAATTTTTCCTGTTCCAGATAGTGAAAATGATAAATGGGTATCATTTCATGAGGCAACTGATTATCCCTTTGAAGGGGTGGATTCGTTATATGTCGCCAATGTGATGCCTTTGTATCTCGGTGCATTGCGACAGGGTGCCTACGAGCAGGCAGATGAATTGTTGGAAAGCATATCAGGATTTCAAAGAAAATATGGAAATGATATCATGCCTTCGGCTGATAAAGTTGAGGCTGAAGTCATGTATAATAAATATGATATTTTCAAGAAGCTTTTTGCTTGGTACATGTACGTTGGTACATTAATGTTTTTCATTCTTATTTTTCAAATTCTTTTTGATGTACGCATCCTCAGCTTTTTAACTAAAATTAGTATTTGGATTATTGGTTTACTATTTGTACTTCAGACAGTAGGCATGGGAGCTCGCTGGTACATCTCGGGTCATGCGCCATGGAGTGATGCTTATGAATCAATGCTTTATGTAGCTTGGGCGACTGTTGGAATTGGACTTGCTTTTGTGCGTAAATCCAAGCTAACAATAGCAGCTACTGCTTTTGTTGCCTCTATGATATTGATGATTGCTCACTGGAACTGGATGGATCCCGAAATTGCGAATCTTGTGCCTGTATTGGATAGCTATTGGCTAATGATACACGTTGCTGTTATTGTTGGAAGCTATGGTCCATTTGCCTTGGGTATGATTGTAGGATTCATTGCAATGATTCTGATGATATTGACAACCAAAAATACACAAAAACGAATCCGATTAACAATCGATGAGTTGACAGTTGTCAATGAGCTAGCACTCACTGTTGGTGTAGTGATGCTAACCATTGGTAACTTTCTAGGTGGACAATGGGCAAACGAAAGTTGGGGAAGATACTGGGGTTGGGATCCAAAAGAAACTTGGGCACTGATTAGCATCCTCGTCTATGCATTAGTTTTACACATGCGATTGATTCCTGGTATGCGAAGTAAATGGTTGTTTAACCTCATGTCAGTCATTGCTTTTGCAAGTATCATTATGACTTATTTTGGCGTAAATTTCTATTTGGTTGGCTTGCATTCTTATGCAAGTGGTGATAAGGTTATAACCCCAAGCTTTGTCTATTATTCAATTGCCATTGTTTCTTTGATTGGGTTCATTTCATTTATGAGATATAAAAAGTACTTTGGAAAAAAATCTACGTAAAAAATGGTTTTGGTACGCGGTCATCGGATTAGCACTTGTTGGTGCTGGAATCAGCGTTGTTGGAGAGGCGATTATTGCGAAGTCAAATGAAGAGGCATGGTTTTTGCTCGGTACATTTGGGCTTATTCTTGTAAATTTGGGCTTATGTTTTTTTGGTACAGCAGTCGGTCTACGCTATGGAAATCGTGTCTAATTTGCACTTTTTTTATTAGCTCACTATGTATTTTTGGACAAGAGAGTCAGAGTGAAAGCCCTATTCTTCCCTCACCCAACAAACCTGTTTTGGGGATAATGTCCAACCAAAATTCAGTTGATGATTTTTCCTTCCTTAATAAAAAAGATGAACCCAACAAATCTCTTTTTGCCAAAGAACAATATTTGGATGCCTCTGCTCCTTATCTTAAACGACTTCGCAAGCGTGAGGAAGACAATGTTAACTTGGGGTATCTAGGTGATACTTATTTGGGAGATGTTAATACGACTTCAAACAAAGCAATAATTGTATGTCGTGATTTTGAATACGAAGATGGTGATCGCGTTCAAATTTTGCTAAACGATGAAATCTTATTGCAGGATTTATACCTCAAAAATCAACACTTTATTATGACAATTGACTTAAAACCAGGTTTCAACAAATTTGACTTCAAAGCTTTAAATCAAGGCTCATCGGGTCCTAATACAGCAGAACTTAGGGTATTTGACGAAGACCAAAAGCTATTGTCATCCAACCAATGGAACTTGTCAACTGGAGCGACAGCAACTTTTATTGTCGTTAAAGAAATGTAGCTCACTTATTCAATATCTTATTTTTTACGTATTGAATTCGTTTTTGAAAAAACTATTTTGCCTTCAGGATTTCAATAGTACCTACTAAATTCAATACATTTTTATTTTTATAAACATGACCTTAATAGTTGAAAATCTATCTTAAACTGCAATTTTTATGTTAATAATTCAAATTTATTGAAATAAGTTTTTGTTATAATTATCATTAAATTACAGATTTATAAGTCAAGCTAATAACATTTCAAGTCTTTAATAATTCCTAATATATGTAAAAATCATATTGTTGTTTGGCTTTACTTTTAGCCAGTTAAGTTAATTTTACTATGTATAAAAAAAGATTCTTGTTTTTTGTTCTGGCCTCAAGTGCTTTTGGTGTGTTTGCTCAGAATAATTATTTTGTATCTAAAGATGGAAGCGATTTAAATACTGGTAGCGTGTCTTTACCTTTTGAAACCATCTCTAAAGCATTGAATTCATTTGGCGCGTTAGGTGGAAACTGCTTTATAATGGAAGGCACTTATCACGAAAATATTATTATAAACGAAAAAAATAATATTACAATTCAACCTTACAACAATGATGTAGTTATTTTAGATGGTACTGTAGAAATTTCAACAAGTTGGATTCAAAGCTCTGAAAGTACTTCAATTTATGAAACCATTTTAAGTCAAGATATTTGGCAATTATTTATTGATGATAAACAACAGGTAATGGCTCGTTGGCCCAATGCTCAATTTATTGACGAAAGTATTTATAACCTAGATTTTTGGGCTGAGAGTGATGTCAACTTGGACTCTAATGGGACTATGAATGATGTTAGTTTCCCTGAAAATCTTGCTTCAAGTGGAATTAATGCGCAAGGTGCACTAGCCATAGCAAATGTTGGATCTTGGAAAACCTGGGTAGTGCCAATAACTTCTCATGCAACCGGAAGTAATATTTTCAACTACGTGCCTGCTCCAACTTATCTTGATAAACACCACTATTATTATTTAGAGGGTAAAATTGATTTGCTTGATACTCAAAACGAATGGCATTATAATGCAACCACAAAAAAATTATCTGTGTGGGGAGATCCAACAGGAAAAGAAATTAGAGGAAAAGTACAGTCATATGTATTAACAATGAATAATTGTTCAAATATTGTAATAGAAAATTTAAATTTCTTTGCGACTACAATTTTTGCAACTGGCTCTAATAATATTACAGTGAATAATTGCTTGTTTTCATTTCCTAGTTGTTCAAAAAGAATGTTGGGTGTTACTTCTTATCCATTAACAACAGAATTATCAAACGGACAAGCACATGGCCATGAAAATCAACCAGGAAGATTTAAATTTTTTCAATGTTTATTTGAACATACTGACGGTGAAGCGATTTTCTTACATGGACAAGATAATATTATTGAAGATTGTTATTTTCATCATATTGACTATTCATGTGGCTCACTTAGGTATTTGCAAAATTCTATCATAAACAAGGGGTCAAATTGTACATTTAAAAATAATACTGTACATACAACTAGTGCTTCTTCAGTATTAAGTTTGGGAGATGCTCCAAAAATTTCATACAATGATATTTCTAAAACCGGTATGTTACAAGATGATGGGGCACTAGTCCAGCTACCAGGGCAAACAAGTGTTCCTGGATCAGAAATACACCATAATTGGTTGCATGATTCTGTAAAAACTGGAGTGCGTTATGATGCACCAGTATCAAATCCTGAATTAGCAGGCACAAACGGATTAGTACATCACAATGTATTTTGGAATTTACCAAAGGCTATGATGATTAAAGGGGACTCACATGAGATATATAATAATACCTCTTTTGATATTGCTGGAGTTGATTATACAATTTTGGATGAAAGCTATCCTAATCCGCCAGGGGGAAGCTCAAATACTTCTACAATTTTAAGAAATAATCTAGCAGGGAAAATATCTGGGCATCGTCAAAATCCTCAAATCCCACCAGGAACGGAAGATCATAATGTATATTCAGAAACAAATTATAGTTATAATAGCAGAGCTTTGTTAGCAGATCCAGAAAATAAAATCTTCACTCCCAAAAGTTCAGCTATTGAATTGATAGATGCAGGAGTTATTATTTCTGGAATAACAGATACTTATTTAGGTATTGCTCCAGAAATAGGTGCTTATGAACTTGGAGATAATTGGACAGCTGGAGCTAGTTGGACTCCAAATTTTTATCCATGGTCTTTCTCTTACAAACAAAACGTTAGTGGTTTTGTTGTAAACCCAAGTTTTGAAGATGGCTCAGTTGGAACTATAATTAAAAATCAAACACTTAACGATTGGAAATTAGGAGGGCCATATTCTGATGGCTCAGGAGTTTCAGCAAGCATACAAACAGCTAATGTTCACCCAGGAGATGGAACTAAAGCTTTAGAGGTTACTTCAGTAAATATTAATAATCAAGAATGGGGTATAAGACTGATAAACACAGAATATGCATTTGTCGGAGATAACACAAATCCCATTGACATAACAGTTTCATTTTGGGCAAAAACATCTGATATTGATCCAGGAAGTGAGGTTGCAGATGGGGATATGAGATTATTAATAAAGGATACTGGCTCATTGGACTATGCAAACGAACAACAAACAGATAAAGGTTTTGTGGATAAAACACAACGTGTTCTACTTACTACTGATACTTGGGTTTATATAACTAAGATTTTTACATTTCCAGCTGCAGCAGATTACAACCTTTCTTTGTTTCTTGAATTTGGGAAAGTGGATGGGATTACGCAAATAGATGGTATAACAACATCTGTTACTGGTGGCGCAACTTTAGCAACTCAAGACATTGCAAAAGATGGTTCAAGTGTGTTAATATATCCAAATCCGGCAATGGATGTATTAAATTATATATCTGAGGGGGTAAAATATATTGAAGTCTATAATTCGCTTGGTCAAAAATTAAAAGAAGAAAAAGCTGATGGGAGTATTAACACATCAGCTTTTCCTAAAGGGTCTTATATTTTAAAATTGTTAGGAGAAAACGGAGCAGTTTCAACTAAAAAATTTATAAAGTAATAAATAGAAAGTTAATTATATTTCAAATTTTTAAACTTAATTTTTTCAAAAAAATTTATTTTTTTGATTTTAAATAAGCTTTGTATTTTGATTTGAAATAATCATGATATTTTATCATCCTTTCTTGTCCTAAGAAATCCTTTAACCTTCTGTTGTATATTGGATTTAGTTTTTGAATCTCCGCCTTTAATTTATCCTTATCGTCTTTATACTTTTTTCTAAGAACGTTGAATTCAGTTTCTTTTTCAACAAGTATATCATAAACCTTGGTATATTCAGCTTCTGTAAATTCTAGGATTTCTGATAAATTTTCTGTATTTTCTTTAGCAAAAATTTCTGCTTTTGATTGGGCATTTAAAGCACTGGTAAGAACAAACCCGAACAATAATAAGTATATTTTTTTCATGTTTTAATTAATTAATATTATATCAAATTTAATCTTTTTACTTCAAAATGATGTTTTATTCTGAAACAAGTCAGTGAGTATACACATAAATTAAATATTTAATTACATATTTGAAAACACTATTTAACTTTGAAGCTCCAAACGTTTCCTTTTTGAATTTTATTTTTGATTATTTCATCTATTCTCCAATAGTAGGTTTTTCCAGTGTTTAGTTTTCCAGGAGAATAGATATTGTTTTCTTGATTTCCTTTATATTCGGGTGAGTTTTTAGATGCATTCAATACATTGTTAAAATTTTCACCAAAATATATATCACTTGTATCAGCCCTATATGCCTTTAGCCACATTAAATCTGCATCAGTTTTAACTGTTTTAGATTCATTAGGGGGAACTGGTGTTGAAGCTATTTTATCTTGGAATCCTGGAATCCAATAATTTATATCGCTAAACTCATAAGGACCTATATCTGGTGCTTTTCCTAAATATGTTATCTCTTTTCCTTCAATAAGTGCTCCATTATCTATTAGCTCAGAGTCTTTTTTGGGTCTAAAGTCTAAATTATCAGGGTCTCTTAATTGACTTCTTATATCGGCATTTTTAAAATTACCAGACCAGTTATGATCAACTATCCCAGGAACTGGATAATCCTTACCTGGTCTCGTTCTATGTCCAGAAAATTTATTAGAAATATTGTTTCTTGTAATTGTCTCATAATTTCTTCCTTGAATAGATACTTTGCTTGACACAATTAAATCATTAAGACGATTATCGAAACTTAAATTATTATATATAAAATGTTTGTCTCCTTTAAAGAAAACTCTATCTGTTTTCCAGGCAACATTATGGTGCATACTTCCATTCTCACCCCAACGGGAATTTGGGAGATTCGAATTATCAAAACGTAATCCTATTTTTACTGAATTGTGTACCCAATTGTAGCGTGTTTGAGATTGATCTTGTTCCTTAGCACTTATTTGTATGAGCGATCCATCATTCTGTAGATATCCTGAACGAAATAAATTATTTAACTCAATAGTGTTTCTAGCACCTGCTTTATACATTTCAGAAGCTCCAGCAGTATGTACAGTATTTCTTCTAAATAGTAAATCAGTTGATCGTAACATGTTTATGGTATAGCCTCCTCTAAAAGTGCAGCTATAATCAATAGAGTGCATATAATTATTTTCAACTACATTGTTAGAACCATTCATATTAATAACTGGCCCATCCATATATTCAAATTTGCAATTTCTAATAATGTTAAATGCTTCACTTTCATTCTTTTTCATCAACATAGAAGTTACATTTATTTGGGACAGATCATTCAACATCCGCTTTGAATAACTTGGGTATTTGAAATTGCAATTTTCGACAGTTATGTGATTACTTTCATAAGTATTAAAAGTTGTTCCAAAGAAATTTATACCTTCAATTTTTATGTGTGATGAGTTCTGAATATCAAATGCATAGGATTGTGTTTTTCCTCTAATTTCAAATCCTCTGGGATGTCTTCCTTTGGGAGCCCATAGATAAACTGTCTTGCTTTTTGCATTGTAGAACCACTCATTTTCTTCATCCAATAAACCTAATTTACCCTCTAAAAAATAACCGTGTCTTTCCTCTTTGCCTTCATAGCTGAAATGTACTTTTATCCCTTTTCTTTTAGTGTCGTATTTAAAATTGTCAGTATTGGGACTATGCTCAATCACATTAGACTTAAAAGTTTTAAATGAACCTGAATTTACAAGAATAATTGCTCCTGTTAAGTCCTCATTTATCAATGCTAATTCTTTATTGAAGTGATGTCCATAACTACTTCTTTCTTTTTCAGGCCAAGCCATCGATTTGGTTTTGTCCCAAACGGATCCATCATACCAATTTCCATTTGGCCATCTAGCTGAAGTCATACTTTTTTTATCTACGAATAATTGCCAGATATCTTTTTTGATTTTAGCTTTATAAATATCACCCTTGTACTTTCTCCAATTTGTTTTTATTAATTCGGTTCCATCTAAAACAACATTTTCGTTCTTGTATGCCTTAAAGGTTATAGGTGAAGTGAATTTTCCATGGGTTTCATACAACTCGATTATTTCATGATAAATTCCTTCTCGAATATAACATGTATCACCAGCCTGCATTTCTTTTGATGCTTTTGAAATTGTTTTAAAAGGCTTATTAAAAGTTCCCGGGTTAGAATCTTCTCCTTCAGGGGACACGTAAAAGGAGGTAACTGTTAAACGTACTTTCTTGTCTTTAGATTTACTTTTTTTTGATTTTAGATAAGCATTGTATTTTGCTTTGAAATAATCATGATATTTAATCATTCTATCTTGCCCAAGGATATCCTTTAACCTTCTGTTGTATATTGGATTTAGTCTTTGAATTTCCGAATTTAATGTATCCTTATAGTCTTTATACTTTTTTCTAAGAACGTTAAATTCAGTTTCTTTTTCCACAAGTATATCATAAACCTGAGTATATTCAGCCACTGTAAATTCTAAGATTTCTGATAATTTTTCTGTGTTTTCTTTTGCGTAGACTTCTGCTTTTGGTTGTGCATTTACATTAATAGTAATAGTAAATCCAATAAACAATAAGATAACTTTTTTCATAGTTTGATCATTTAGATTAACTTAAATAAATTAAATTTAACTTAATTACAAGAAAATAGTGTTACGAATTATATCATATCATAATACAAATATTTCATCATTAATAAAGGTTTTTGCTATTATTTTAATAACTTGAGATTGTTTTTTCAACCATACGGTTTTACTGAATTTAAACCTATTTTGAATTCTCCGATCACGATTGAATCTACTGGATATAACACACATGAAGAAGATGAGTACTTAAAATGATGGAACCAAAATTTTCCTTAAAAAATAAAGTAAGTTTGATTACCGGGGGAGGAAGTGGCATTGGCAGAGCAATCGCAAAAACTTTTGCAATGCAAGGCTCGTATGTCCACATACTTGATTACAATGAAAAAGCCGCTGCTGATGTGGTTTTTGAAATCAATAATGAAGGATATAAATCCAAATCATATAAGTGTGATGTCTCAAATTCAGATCAAGTATCAAGTGTTATAAAGAAAATTTCACAAAAATCATCGGTTGATATTTTAGTAAACAATGCTGGTATCGCTCATGTAGGAAATATTGAAATGTGTGAGGAAGAAGATTTGGATAGACTTTACAATATCAATATTAAAGGAGTTTTTAATTGTTTAAAGGCTTGTATTCCCCTTATGAAAATCAATGGCGGAGGGGTAGTTCTAAATTTAGCCTCTATCGCATCTTCTGTTGGAATATCAGATCGTTTTGCATATTCAATGTCCAAAGGCGCTGTTCTAACAATGACTTATGCAATTGCTAAAGATTACATCGACCATAATATCCGTTGTAATTGTATTTCTCCAGCTCGAGTTCACACTCCTTTTGTAGATGGATTTATAAGGAAAAATTATACTGGTAAGGAAGATGAAATTTTTGATAAACTTTCAAAAACACAACCTCTTGGTCGCATGGGAAAGCCACAAGAAATAGCAGACTTGGCATTGTTTTTATGCAGTGATGAAGCGAGTTTTATTACAGGTTCAAACTACGGAATTGATGGCGGCTTTATAACACTCAATTCAAAATAACTTAATTATGAAACTTATTCGATTTGGAGAAATCAATAAAGAAAAACCAGGTGTAATTTTATCAAATGGAAAAAAAATAGATGTTTCAGGTTTTGTAACAGATTATGATGAAAACTTTTTTGGAAATGATGGAATTCAGAAATTGGAAGATTGGTTGTCAAAAAATCAAGATTCTTCCCCAGAAATTCATGATGATATCAGATTGGGATCCCCTTTGAGTCGTCCTTCAAAAATAGTATGTGTTGGATTAAACTATGCAAAGCATGCTGCTGAAAGTGGTATGGATATTCCCGAAGAACCTGTACTTTTTTTTAAATCTACTTCTGCCATAGTAGGTCCCTTTGATCCAATTGTAATTCCTAAGGGGGGTGAAAAAACAGATTGGGAGGTAGAATTAGCTGTTGTGATTGGTAAGAAAGCATCATATGTGCCCGAGGCAGATGTACTTAGTCACGTTGCAGGCTATGTTTTACACAATGATGTTAGTGAACGAGCATTTCAACTGGAAAAATCAGGTCAATGGGTAAAGGGAAAAAGCTGTGACACTTTTGCTCCACTGGGTCCATTTATCGCTACACAAGATGAAATTGAAAATCCCAATGACTTAAATCTTTGGTTAAAGCTCAATGGAGAAATAATGCAAGATAGTAATACATCAGATTTCATATTCGATGTTCAAAAAGTCGTTAGCTACATCAGTCAATTTATGACCTTACTTCCTGGAGATATTATTTCAACTGGAACACCCTTCGGAGTTGGGTTAGGTTTAAATCCTCCACGATTTCTTAAAGAAGGAGATGTAATCGAACTGGGGATAGATGGTTTGGGCATTGCAAGGCAATCATGTAAAGCATATAAATGATCATTGACAGTTATCACAATTTCTGGAATAATAACTTTATTAGGAATGCATGGATTAACCAGTCGATGTCTGTGATACAAAAAGATTTTCTTTCAACAGATTTGGAATCTTTTTTTAAGAAGATAGGGTTGATGTATAAAATATATGGCTTAAATAAAAATGAATGGAGTTAGAGATAAATTATAAATACCCTTCTGTATCAGATCTTAGAGCACGTGCAAAAAGAAAAATTCCAAAATTTGCTTTTGATTATTTAGATGGAGGGTGTAACGATGATGTAAACCTAAAAAAGAACACAGACCGGATTCGAGCTGTGGAATTAAAGCCAAAATACTTAATTGACTATACCCCACCAAGCTTAAAAACGGAACTTTTTGGACATACATACGACGCACCCTTCGGAATTTCTCCAATCGGCTTGCAAGGACTGATGTGGCCCAAGTCACCAGAGATACTAGCAAAGGCAGCATTTGAACACAATATCCCTTTTGTTTTAAGTACCGTTACCACAGCTGACATTGAAAAAATTTCAAAAATTACAGAAGGTAATGCATGGTTTCAGCTTTATCACCCTGCAGAGGAAGGAATCACCAAAGATATTTTGAAACGCGCTGAAGTGGCTGGATGCCCCGTATTAATCATTCTTGCAGATGTCCCTTCTTTTGGTTATCGCCCTAGAGACATTCGAAATGGTTTGTCCATGCCACCTAAAATGACTATGACCAATATTATTAATGCAGTTAAAAGACCCCATTGGGCATTGCAAACTCTAATTCATGGTCAACCAAGTTTCGAGGTACTAAAGCCATATATGTCAAAAAACTTAAACCTAAATCAACTTGCGAAGTTTATGGACGCTACGTTTTCGGGTCGATTAAACGAAGAAAAAATCAAAAAGATTCGTGATCTGTGGAAAGGCAAATTAGTGCTCAAAGGAGCTGAGTCTGCTCATGATGTACAAAAAGCGTATCAATTGGGCTTAGACGGAGTTATCATTTCCAATCATGGTGGACGTCAAGTTGACGTTGGTCAAGCTACTATAGATTCATTAAAAGACATTGCACCAATTTACAAAGAAAAGTTAACTGTGATGATGGATAGTGGTATTCGTGGAGGCGCTGATGTGGCGCGAGTGATGGCTAGTGGAGCAGATTTTAGTTTTTTAGGTCGTACTTTTATGTATGGTGTTTCTGCTCTTGGAAAAAAAGGGGGCCATCATACAGTTTCGATGCTAAAAACACAATTAACTCAAGTCATGGAGCAGCTAAGTTGTGCAAAAATCAATGATTTACAAAGTAAACTAATTTGAACTTTATAAATGAAAATCATTTTAAATTCTATTAATTGAGGTATGAAAAAATTATGCTATCTATTTTTAAAAGCGAAAACTACGCATTTGGTGCACCTAATGCTAATATTCAATGTTGTTAATAGTCAGATCAATGTTTTGAACATGTCATCTACTGATAGTACTTCATATATAAAGATGCAAAATTCAAAACATAAGGCCATTAGTCATTTTAATGATTCTAAATATGGAATGTTTATTCATTGGGGATTATATGCTGTACCCGGGGGGGTCTGGAAAAATCAAAAGATGGAGGATTTGAAAGGTCCAAAAGTCGCCGAGTGGATCCAACTTGCTGCACAAATTCCAAGAAATGAATATGCGGGATTAGCTAAGCAATTTAATCCAACTAATTTTGATGCAACCGCTATTGCCAAATTAATAAAATCTGCTGGGATGAAGTATTTAGTAGTCACTGCAAAACATCACGATGGTTTTGCTCTCTATGATTCTGAGGTAAGTGATTTTAATATGGTAGATGCTACCCCTTACAAAACCGATGTTATTGATGCGTTATATAAAGCATGTAAATCTGAAGGAATCGATTTTGGTTTATACTACTCACACAATATTGATTGGTTTGATGGTAATGATTGTGGTTATAGTGAACTCAAGGCATCTGGTTTACCCTTAAATGAAAAAGCCCAAAGAAAATTTGGAGTTAATACCTGGGATCCTAGTCCTAATACATTCTCAGACTATCTAAATAATAAAGCTTTTCCTCAAGTCAAAGAATTGCTTACTAGGTACACTGACATGACTACCTTATGGTATGATATGTCACATTATTTAACCCCAAAACAGAGTTATGAATTTTATAAACTGGCATATAACTATCAACCACAATTATTAATAAATTCTAGAGTTGGCAATTCCCTAGGCGATTTTGATATCCCAGGTGATAATAAAATTCCTGAAAACCCACTGTTTATCTCAAAACCTTGGCAAACAGTTGGAACAACAAATAATTCTTGGGGATTTAAATCTTATGATAACGATTGGAAAAGCCCTAACGAACTTTTGTTTTGGCTCATTGAAATTGTAAGTAAAGGAGGAAACTATATGCTAAATATTGGGCCAGATAGTATGGGTGATGTTCCAGAAACATCTGTTAAAAATTTAATTTCCCTTGGAAACTGGTTGAAAATTAATGGTGAAGGCATTTACAATACTAAACGCTGGAAAATTACCCATGAGGGACCTACCCAAATTTTTATGAAGGGCACAAATTATAGAGAAAATAATAAAGGTAAAATACTCGAATTTACTACCAAAGATTTTTGGTTTACCATCAACACTAATTACTTGTTTGCAACAGCTTTGGTTTATCCTCAAGAAAACGAATCTATAATTATTGAAAGTTTATCAAAATTATCGGGGTATAATGTAAAAAGCGTAAATCAACTAGGATCTATAAATCCGTTACAATGGAAGCAAACAAAAACCGGTTTAAGAATTAGTGGTGTACGTAGAACAACTTCTGGATTGGGTTACACATTAAAAATTGATATCGATTATTAAATAACACTAGAAGCATTTAGACTATTATTTAAACAATAAAAAATTTTCTCAAAAAACATATTAGAGGATGATAGGGATCGTTTCCGAATTGAATATCCTCTTTTTAGATATTTATTTGATAAAAATTGAAAATAGTACAAACTCTATTGTGTTTATGTAATCAATAAATTAAAGTATTGTAAAGGTTTTTATTTGCAGGCAAAAAATCTTTTATTTCTTTGATATTTACAATTTGGTAGTTCCCTTCATTTTAATAATTTTTTCTTTTTTCCCTTCTACTGAATTTGGGTCTGGGTAACCAGAACCCTCAAAGACATCTTTTGCCCAACTTTGGTGAAGTGTAAGTAATTCTTTTAATATTTTGGGCTCTTTCAATGCATAGTTTATTTCTTCTGGTTTTTCATCATCTAAGTTGGCTAAGTAGTATTCAGGCATTTCAAATTCTTTTTCAGGATGAATAGAGAACTTTCCTGTGGTATCATGACCATCATAAATAAGTTTCCATTTTCCTTTTCTAACTGCCCACATACCTTGCCACATCCAATGCAAAACTTCGTGTGGCGATTTAGCTTCATCAGATTTTATTATATCTAAAATGCTCTTGCCGTCGAGTTTATTCTTTGGGTTTGGAATATCAAGTATGTCACAAATGGTAGGTAGAATATCAAGATTTACAATTGCTTGATCTCTTATTTCACCTTGCGGAAATAATTTAGGATAACTTATTACCGCTGGTACTCTAATGCCGCCTTCAAATAAGCTTCCTTTTGCACCTCTCCATTTTCCAGTAAAGCCACCTCCACCATTTCCTCCATAACTTTCATTCCAGTTATAATAATCTTCAGTTGAGTGTCCGTTATCACTCATATAAATTATTATGGTGTTTTCTCTTAATCCATGCTCATCTAATTTTTCTAAAATTTGTCCCATTCTATGATCAAGAGTTGTAATCATTGGAGCGTAAGAGCTTCTGGGCCATTCAAGATGTTTATATTGTTTTACAAAGGTTGAATCTGGTTGCTCAGGATAATGCGGTAGACTAAACGAAACATAAAGGAAGAAAGGTTCATTTTTACTTTCTTCTAAAAATTTGTTAGCCTCTGATACTTGCATATCTGGAAAATACTTTCCGTCTTCAAATATCTCCTCTTTATTTCTATAGAGATCATGGAATTGTGGTCTTTGCCAATTCGCATGTAAAAATTTATGAGAATAATAATCAATAAAACCGCCTCTAAAACCAAAGAATTCATCAAACCCTTGATCTAAAGGCCCATGATCCATTGTCGCTCCCAGATGCCACTTTCCAATTAATCCAGTCTTATAGCCATAGGATTTTAAATGCTCAGCAATTGTAATTTCTTTAAGATCCATTACGCGACCCTCGTAGTCGTCGGGATGACAAGAGGTCCATTGATTAACGCCACTACGTTGTGGCGCACGGCCGGTTAAAAGTGCAGCTCTAGAGGGACAACAAACCGTATGACCATAGGCTTGTGTAAATTTTATTCCTTGAGTGGCTAACTTGTCTAAAACTGGTGTTTGAATATCAGATGCGCCATAGCACCCAGCATCTAAGGTTCCTTGGTCGTCAGTAAAAAAAAGTAGTATGTTGGGTTTTTTCTCGTTTAAGCTTGCAGTCAACGTTTCTTTTGCTGTGCTTTTATGTTGTGAATTGGTATTACAAGAAGTTAGGTTCGCACCAACAATGATTATTATAAACTTAAAGAGGATATTATTTATGACTTTCATAGTCAAAAAATTTTGAACCAAGGATACTTAAGAAATATAACTCTATTTTTTAGAATTTTCCCTTTTTGCTTTAAAATGTGCATGCATTTTCATCATTCTATCCCCTCCCAGGAAATCTTTCATAACACGGTTTGTAGCTCTAGATAATGCCTTCATTTCAGCTTTGAAAGTTTCTTGATTGTCTTTGTGCTTTTCTTTTAAAACAGTAATCTTTTTTTCCTTCGCTAAAAGCGCTTCGTATACTTTTACAGTTTCTTCTTGGTCAAGCGATAATACTTTAACAATTTCATCAGTTCTATTCTGAGCTTTTTTTTCTTCTTTAGATTGGGCAGAGACCGAAATTGTAATGAATAATAAAACGATTGGAGTGATAATATGTTTCATAACCTTCATATTTTATAATTTATGTTAATAACAAAGTTATTTTTGAAACGTGATGAACTTATTATCATTTATTTCAAAAAATACCACAAAAGTTACAAATGCTAATATTCAACCAATGGAGCATGATTAGACCTCTTTCTCGATTTTTCTGCTCTTTGATTTAGTGTTTCAGGACTTATATCGTAAATCGAATAACTTAATTTAGTGTAGTTGGGTTGTGCATCCTCAGGTGGAAAATTAGATATTATAGTTTTGAATTTTTTTAGAATGGGTTTAATTTTTTTTGAATTTGAATTAATCAAGTTCTCCTTTTCTTCTGCATCAATTCTTAAGTTATAAACATGAGATATTTGCCCTAGAGTATCAACAAACACTTTATAATTTCTATCTCTTAAAGCTCTATCTCTAAACTTATGAAGGTTAGTAGCACGCTTATAATTTAATCGAGCTGGTAGTGACCCCATAGTTAAAATCCATTCTCGGTCACTTTTTGTTTTGTATCCTAGAATGACATCCTTGAAAGATTTTCCATCAAAATGATAATCTTTTGGCAGTGAAGCATCTCCAAGGTCAGTAAAGGTTGGCAATAAATCACTAAAATCAACTAGCGCGTCTGTTTCAACACCAGCTGGAACTCTTCCAGGCCAGTTGACGATAAAAGGTTGGTTGACACCATTTTCGGTCAAATATGTTTTGCCACCCCTAACGGATTTTCCATTAAGTCGTCCTGTTATATTTCCAGAAGTTCCGTTATCCGTTGTCCAAAAAATAATGGTGTTATTTCTAATACCCAGATTATCAATTGCTGTGACGAGTTTTCCAAGAATTTCATCTGTATAACGAACCATGGCTTTGTGCTTTTCCATTTTCCCTGAAACTTTTGGTTCACTAGGGGTAGTTGTTAATGGTCCGTGAGGTAAACACATTGGATAGTAAATCAACATTGGTTCATCTTTGTTTTTTTTCATAAAATCAATGATGAAATCAGTAAAAATATCCTCGCCGAATTGCCCTTCGTAGGTTTTACTCCCCTTTGTCGTATGGATGTAAGGATTCCAATAACGCTCTTGGCTTAAAGTTTCATTACCACCTTCGACACCTGTCCACATTGCATATTCATCAAAACCATGGTCGTTCATAACTGTTGGTTGTAGCCTAAAATCATTAATTTGCCATTTTCCTGCAGCACAGGTTTTGTAACCTGCTTGCTGCATTATTTTAGGTAAACTTGGATTTTTATTCGAGTCAAAATTTACACCATGACCCCATCGTGGCACATCGTAATGATTAACCCAACCATGGCGAAATGGATATTGACCGGTTAAAAAAGTAACTCTCGAAGGCGTGCATTGGGGCATTGACCATGCATTATTGAACTGCATTCCTTCTTTTGCTAAAAGATCAATATTAGGCGTTTCGATATCATCAGCATCGTATTTACTTATCCATTCCTTGCCCAAATCGTCTAATAAAATGAATATAATATTAGGTTTTTGGTTTTTGGTTTTACTTTCTTTTAAACTGTTTTTAAAATTTCCGCAGCTTAACATTAGCGAAAAGAATAAAAGATATAAAGACCAGTTAAAAAGTTTTAAAAATGTTGTCGAATTGAATGTCAAGTGGCTAATTTTTTACAATAGGTTTCGAAATATTTAAGGGAAAAGTCCCTGGTAAATCGTCAATGTACTTTTTGAGCTCAAGTTTTAACTCTTCAATAAGTTCTTCGTTAAAAGTATTTTTATAGCCATTGTCCTGTTCAAAAGGATCTTTGCTTATATCATAAAACTGATCTTGAGAAAAATAGTTTTTCGCATAAAACTTTAACGCACGACTTTCAGAACCTCTTCCACCAGCTTTATCACATAAATGAGTTGCTTTTTTACCATTTTTCTCTAATCGGTTTTTTACATTTTCGGGGGCTTTAAAGGCTAGATATTTTTTTCCATCTTTTAAAATGGCTCTGGTAGCACCCAATTCAAAATATAACGAATTATGAATGGGTTCATCTTTTCCTTGTAGCAATGGTAGCATGCTTCTGCCATCAATCTTATAGTTTTCTGCGGGTTCTATTTTTGCCAGTTCTAATGCAGTAGGCACCAAATCGATATTAGAAACCATTTGATGTGTTCTGATACCACTTTTAAAGTAAGATGGTCCCCATGCAAAACTTACCGTTTCAACACCACCTTGGTAGAGTGATCCTTTTCCAAATTCAACACCATGGTCATTTATAAAAAATATAATGGTGTTTTCTAATTCGTTGATGGCATCTAATTTATTGAGTAATGCACCAATAGCGTCGTCAAGCCATAATACATCTGTTTTTTCCTGCTCTAAACCAGCTTCTTGAATACGTTTACCAATGGTTTCACGAGGGGGCATCACTTCAAGAGGCTTTTCTAAAAATCCTATTGGTGTTGCCAAAGGATCCCCCTTGTGTTTTGAACCTAATTTATCAGGACCATGAGCGACGGTTGTAGCAAAATATAAGAAAAAAGGATTCTCTTTCTTTTCAGCCTCTGTTAAAAAGGTTAAAGCTGAATCAACTATCCATTCCATATTATGATCTTCTACAACTTTAGGGTAATGATTTGGCAAATTTCCTTTGTAAATGGATCCAGCGTAATCAAATCCAACTTTTTTAAAAGAGGTGATTTGTGCTAATTGATTCTCAAACAACTGTGATTTGACAATAGAATCTCTTGGATTTGAATTTAAGGGTACTTTATGAGGGTTTGTTGAGTATATTACATGATTTTTTCCAACACCACCTGTAAAATAGCCGTTCTTTTGGAGTTCTTTAGCAATATTGTTAGTATTTGAGTTTATACGCACATTCCACGTTACATTAGTCTGCCCCTGATATCTTTTAATATTTGATTTTTTACTGCCTCTACTGGCATAATTTCCTGTAAGTATACTGTATCTACTGGGTGTACAAACGGAGGTACTAACGTAACTCTCATCAAAAATTACTCCTTCTCGAGACAATCTATCCATGTTGGGAGTAAGGTTGGTTGGGTTTCCATTTTCGTCTTGCCCTTCTTTTAAGAAATTAAATTGATTGCGATGTTGATCATCAGTAACAATGAAGATGATATTCGGTTGTTTTTTTAAATCTGATTTTGGATTATCTTTTTTTTGAGCGAATGAAATGATAGGTATAAAAAATGTAAATACACAAATAAAAAACGCATGAATTGTTAGTTTTGATTTCTTCATTTATTCTACTCTTAAATTAAATCCAAATTCTTTTATAGCCGACTACTTTCGTCGTAAAATTTGTAATCCCTATGATTATACAAATGTTTTTTAACCGATTTTTCACTTGTGTATTCTTTTAGGAATCGCTTTCCTCGTTTGGTTTGCCAATAAGGATGGTCTGCTGTAATTGGCGGAAAATCCTTAAGAAACTTCGTAAACCTTTTACGCGCTTTTGTGTGTTTAGGATCATCAATCACAAGTTGATAGCCTTTGCCAAATCTGTGTTCGCCAGTATAGTAAAACCTTCCTTTTGGCATTCCTAACATTGGGTTTAACACTTCAAGCAGATAGTTTTTGGTACGTACAATTTGGCTAGTTGAAATAAATCCATAGATAAATTTTTTGGTTTTTTCTGTTTTTCCAGTTAAAAAAGGTTTAAGACTGACTCCATCAAATTTTTTTCCTTTTGGAAGTTTGGCACCCGCGTAATCTGCGAGGGTTGGGGCAATATCAGAAAAGTCGGTTAACTCATCTGTGGCACCACGTTTTTTTATTCCAGCACCATATATAATATTAATTACGTGGGGGCCTCTTTCTACTCCTCTAGTTTTTGCTGTAATCGCTGTTCCGTTGTCTGATGTGAATATGATAATTGTGTTATCCTCAATTCCTAAATCTTTAATTTTTTTCACCACCTTACCAACCAAAACGTCTATGTACTCATTTAAAGATTTAAAGCGCTCGTAATTTTCTATACCATCCTTTTTCTTTCCTAAATCTCCTACTTCTCCTCTTAGCGGATTTGTTGGCATTCCTTTTCTTGTACCATGAGGCGCAACACTTGGCCAATAAGCTAAAAAAGGTTTGCCTTCTTTGACTTTTCTTTCCATGAAGTTCATAATGAAGTTGGCAAAAATATCTGGACCAAAATCGGTTGGTTTTGTGTCCAATAATTGATGATTTTGAACGATTCCAGGGTGCCAATAACGTGATGTTGTTTTGTAATCTTCCATTTGTCCTTTAAATTCTGGAGACCCTGGGAGTTTTTCAATTTCTTTTAAACTTTCCCAAAGACAGTATTCTTCAAAACCAACTTCTTTTTCATAAGGCATTGATCTTCCAGCATGCCATTTTCCAGCAATAGCTGTTGCATAACCAGCTTCTTTCAAGAGTTTACCAAATGCCTGATGATCTTTGTATACATTTTCGTTGCTATCTCCAAGCCACATACTATTATGTGTGACACCTGTAGAGCTTCCATATTTCCCAGTCATGATTTGAACTCTCGATGGACCACACATTGCTGATGCATAACAAGTCTTAAACATGACCCCCTCAGAGGCCAATTTATCTACGTTGGGTGTATTTACAGCTTGTGGTAAACCATAAGCCCCATATAGATCAGGACTAACATCATCTAACATGATTAAGAGGATATTTGGTTGCTCGGTTTTTTGAGCACAAATGTTAAAGATGCTCAATCCAAATATTTGAATAAATATTATAATTTTCCTCATTTCTAAGTGTAAGTTTTTTTCTGAAACCTACCAGAAATCATAGGTTTCTTCTCCTTTTCTGTTTCTGTGGAAATTAGGTCTTCTACCATCAATATCCTCAACATCAAATTTGATGTATCGTTTGGGGAAAATATTTTTTTTCAATCCAATTTTATTCATGTCAATTTTTTTAAACCCAAGTTTGAAAGCTGGAGATTTTGATTTTAATTCAAAGTTTTGGTTTCCTATGTCCTTAAATAATGGGTCAGCAACTATACTGTTAATCTCTATACCATCTTTTCTTTTGGCTTCCACAAATTTATTTGCTTGGTTAATATCACCAGCACAAAAAAAGATGTTCTTGTCTGTATCGCAATCCTCCGGTTTTGAAATCCCTTCGGAGACTCTGTAAGAAATATTATAGTAATTTATAGCGTCTTTGGATTCGTAGTAAATATTGTTCTGAATCTTTGAGCCGTAGTCAGCTTCTTCATCTGGGTACGAGGCAAAACGAATAGATTCTCTAGAGCTACAATCTACGATTATGTTATTGACAATATGGTTAAAACCTTTATGAACAATTCCTGAAATATTAGCCATATAGATGATGTTGTTTTCAAAGGTCGTGCCCCTTTGCCAATCGTCTGTTCGCATCACTCCTGAGGCATGACTTGTAATATGATGCGCGTAGTTGTTTCTCATTATATTTCCTTCCCCAGCCCCTGAGACATTTAATGCAGACCCATCTGCAAGTTCCTCTAATGCCCTATACACTTCGTTATATTCAATAATGTTGTTCCTTGCATGTAAAAAAGGAGTGTAACGCTCCCAAAAAGTACCTTCACTTGCTATTGATGCATCTATTTCATCCCAACGAATGGTTTTAGATGCCTCATCAAAATCGATATCTCTTTTTTGTAGGATAGGGACTCTAATTCCACAAACACCAACTGCTTTTCTAGGTACATGATGAATTAAATTATTGGCAACGTAATTGCTTCCACTTTGCCAGATAAATATTCCTGCACCCATTTTCATAATGCGCCCAACATGATGAATTAAGTTGTTTGTTATAGAGTTGTTTTTGTTTACGTCTTTGGTTCCAGGCCCATAGCCACAGAGTAAAATTCCCATATGTCCAACAAAATCAATCATGTTATTATTGATGTTGATGTTTTGAGCATGTAGATCTAAACGAATAGCCGAACCACCACTGTTAGTAAACCTACATTCAGTTACTTCACAGTCCTGAGCTCCTCTGAAGCGAAGCATCGCATTTCCTCGATCAAACTTATCCCAGTCATGTTGAATTCCCCAACCTTTGTGACCTTTCCACCATGTGTCACGTTCTCCATGCATAAAAGTTAATCCCTTAAACACAATGTTTTTTGTTGGAGTATCTATAGGACCATTATAATCTATTTTCCCCTCAACTCTAAAGTACTCCTTTAGCTTAGGAATAACTATATTTTCAGAGGGCTCTCCGTTTTCTGGCCAATAATAAATTTTACGTTCCTGGGTATTTACCACCCAATGTCCTTTAGTATCTAAATAATCTATCACATTTTCGACCCAAGGTTTGGTGTGTGATTTTTTTGCTGCAGGAGGTGCATTGGCTTCCAAGGTCGTCCAAGCGATACCATTTTCTTCATTAACAGACTCTAATTGCATCATATTCATGGTCCATGGAACGGGAGCGAAACCTACTTCAATGTCTTCAAGATTTGGCCATGACTTTAAAATTTTTTCTCCTGTAATTTCTAATTTTCTAAGCAAATACCGATCCTTTTCATGTAGTACGTTCATACTTTTAGCGCGCACATAATTAATATCCTTAAAATCAAACCCTTCTTTTCGAGCAACTGGAATTCGCTTATTTCCGTCAAACATGGTATAAAAACGACCGAGACCATCAGGAATGTTTGTAACATATACATTTCCTTTGGCTAATTCAGGTAAAGCAGTAGGGTAGTTGTCTAGTTTCTTCCAATCCCTTAATGGAATTCCAGATGAAATTATTGGAGTTTCATTTTGATACGCTTGGTATGTAATTTTGGTATCATCTGTTCCTGAGTCCTCAAGTTCAAAAACAACAGTTTCTGACAGTGTATGCGTGCCTCCTCTTAAATAAACATTTATGTTATTTTGTCTTTGTTGTTCTGAGAGTGCTCTAATTGCATTTTTTGCCTGCAAGATGGTTTTAAAAGGGGCTTCAAGCGTGCCTTGATTGCTGTCGTCCCCATTAACGTCTACGTAAAATTCTATTGAATCGTTTGGTAGCGAACAACCTAAAAAGATTAGGGAAAGAATAAGAAAAACTAATTTCTTCATTTTGAAGTACATTATTTAAATTCAATAATAAAAATAATTTATAGTTGGGAATGGTTTTAATCTAAATATTTCAAAAAGTACAACAAAAACATCATGAGGTTGAGGCAAAAGTAATGTAACTAGATTTAAAAAAAAGACCACCACTGAAAGCAGTCATTCACACTTTAATGAGATAATGTTTTATTGAAAAATCAATTCAATGTTTTATCAAGAGCTTTAAACCTTGCTGGATATTCTTTAGTTATTCCAAACCTAGTTAACTTGGTGTCAAAAGGTTCAAACTTAATAGCTTTTAATAATTTTCTATTCTTAATGGTATAATCTTGCTTAGATAGGTCTTTGAAATTTGGATCCATAACCACACCATTTGCTTCAATCCCATTCTTTCTTTTATTTTCAAGATCTTTTTTAGCTCCAGGCCACCAGTAAGAGTTATAGTCCATATTATATTCATATGGTATAGGTTTTGTACCTGCTATATGAACAAACATTCTTCCCCATTTAAAAATTGAATTAGGAACAAAATTTGCTGAGGAGCTATAAACAATATTATTGGTTATATCGGATTCAGGTACAAAATATTGTTGAGGATATGCTCTAAAGTGAAAACCTCTGTTACAATCTATAATAATGTTATTTTTAATCGTATTAATTCCTTTATGGATAAATGCAGAACTTCCAGATTTATGTACTATGTTGTTAATCAGCGTTGTTCCTTCCTGCCAGTCGTCTGTTCTGAATCCCACATGAGGTACGTCATAGATTAAGTTATGACGAATAATGTTTCCTGTTCCTGCACCAGAAATATTGATGCTTGAACCGTCATTTAACTTCAATAGTGTTCTTTCAGCTCTGTTATATTCAACTATATTATTTCGAGCATGTAAATATGGTGCATATCTGCGTTGAGGTGTAAGTGTACTGTCAACAGTTTGCTCAATTTCGCTCCAACGAATTGTTCTTGAGGCTTCATCAAAATTGTCTTCTGGTTTCATAAGTATTTGACAACGAACACCACAAAGACCAATTGCCTTTCTTGGTACATCATGAATGTAATTATTTGCAATTATATTAAGGCCACTTTGCCATGCAAAAATGGCGTGACCATGCCAAATTACCTGCCCGACGTGATGTAAAATATTATTTTTAATGATGTTATTTTTATTGACGTCTTTGGTTCCAGGGCCATAACCAGCTAGAAGAATCCCCATATGCCCTACATAGTCAATGTAATTGTTTTTGATTTCAATGTTCTGAGCATGAAGGTCCAATCGCATTGCAGAACCACCGCTATTTGTAAATCTACATTCAGTTACTTTACAGTTTTCTGCTCCTCTGAATCGTAATAAGGCATTTCCGTAATCAAAAGTATCCCAATCGTGTTGTATTCCCCAGCCTTTTCTATTTTTATACCAAACGCTTCGGTCTCCTTTGGTAAAGGTTAACCCTTTGAAATTGATATTTCTTGCAGGAATATCATTAGGAAGGTCGTATTGAATTTTTCCTTCTACTCTAAAGAGCTCCATTAGTTTTGGCGCTTGTATATTGTTGGAAGGAGTTCCATTTTTAGGCCAATAATAAATTTTACGTGTCTTTGTATTTACGCACCACTCTCCAGGCTCATCTAAGTAATCAATTACGTTTTCTATCCATGCTACACTATATTTTTTATTGGTAAAAGGCATTGCATTTGCTTCAAATGCCAGGTAGCCAATTTTATTTTTTTCATCAACGGATTCAAGTTGAACTAAGTTTAAATTCCAAGGTACTGGATTGAACACTACTTCAACATCTGAGAGGTTGTCCCAGTCTTTAATTTCATTATTTGAAAAAGGCACTCTTCTTAAGTGGATTCTGTCCTTATTGTAAAATGTATTTTGACTATCTGCTCTCTTAACTTTTTTGTTCACCGGCATTGTGAATTCATCACTTCTAGCGCGATTTAATCTTGTTTCACCATCAAATAAAGTTCGAAAGGTGTCAACATTTTTAGGCATATCTGCTACCCATATATGTCCTTTAGCAACTTCCTGGATTCCAGTAACATTTTCTGCTTTTGCCCATTTACCAACAACTTGTCCTGAGCTTATAATTACTTTACTGTTTTGATAGGCTTGGTAGGTTACAGTATAATTCCCCTTTGGAGAGTCATCTAATCCAAAAACAATAGTTTTGTTTAGGATGTAAGTACCTTCCATAATATATACTTGAACATTTTCTGTTAACCCTTTTTTAATTAAATCTCTTACAGCTAGTCTTGCTCTATCAATAGTTAAAAATGGATCGTTTTTTCCTCCTGTACTTTTGTCATTACCATTTGTAGAAACAAAAATGTCAATTGCAAAAACGTTAGATGTCAGTAGAAAAAGAAGAAGAGAACATAAAAGGGATATTTTTTTCATTAATATTCAATAAATTTTATTTATTGCAATTTACTATTCTTTAGTAGATATGATAATTCTCACATATCAAATATTAATATAATTATAACACTTATGAAAGGTTTATTGGTCTAATATGGAGATACATAATTTATTTAGATATATTTTTGCTAAAATTTACATTTTGAAATTAAAGTACTATAGTTATTAAATAAATCCTAAAGAAACTTATAAAGCCTTTAATATTTATTAATTTTTTTATGAAAAGTTGTATTGATTGCAAGATTTGTGTTAAATATTGCAAATAATGTTTACATAATTTTATTTTAAAACTTATAGTTTTAACTATTATAAATCGATAAAATATGAGAAACTTTTTACTAATTCTTTGTTTATTTTCATTTACAATATCTAACGGACAAATATCGCAAATAAAAGCAAATGATTTTTTACCTGGAACTGCATGTAAAGCAGGAGGTCTATCAGTAATTTCAGATCCTTCTGCATCAAACTCTGGAAAATGGGAAATTAACATGGTCGTAGGGGATGCTAATGATAATACAAATCCTGCCGTCAACTATAAACTTATTATGGGTGAGATAAAATTCTCTAACCAAATTCCTACTCAAGTTGGCGGAGCAGATACTAAATTATCCGACATAATTTCTATTAATTCTTCTGATTTTGAATTGAAAGCTAAAGCACTTAGAGCAACTGACAGCAATTATGATTGTAATAAGCCTAGCGGTAACGCTTTTGCAGTATTACGCTTTAGTCTTTTATACCAAGGAACAATAGCAGAAAACGATCCAGAAATACAATTTAGTATTTTTGCAACTGATCAGGGAGCTGCATCACCTGTTGCTGAAGAAATTCTTGTTACAATGACTCCACCACAAACTGCGTCAATTGATAATTTAAATAAATACGATTTTAGTTTTGGTCCCAATCCAACAGAAAATCTCATTTATTTATCAGCTTCAAAAAATATTGGTAATGTAGAGATTTTTAATTTAGTTGGGCAAAAATCATTGAGTACCGATTTGCGTGCCTCAAAAGGTACTTTTGATATTTCAAATCTTTCTAGGGGCATTTATATTATGAATGTTGCTATTGATAAAAATGTAGAAACTTATAAATTAATAAAACGATAAACCTAGTCAACATTAAAATTTTAAGACTTGGGGAAAACCGATCTTTTCCCTAAGTTTTTTTTTTAAATTTAAATCAATAGGGTGTGAAAAATATTATGTTTTTGTTTTTCTTGTTATTTGTAACAATTAAAATACATTCTCAAACATACTATGTTTCAACTCTAGGTAATGATTCAAATCCTGGGACAGAATCACTACCTTTTCTAACGATAAACAATGCAATAAACGCTATGGGAGCATCTGGCGGCACTTGTATTATCAGGGAAGGTTATTATCATGAAAATGTTTTTATGAATAATAAAGATAATATTATTATCAAAGCTTTTCCTAACGAAAAAGTCATCATCAACGGCACCAAGTCAATCGAAACAACTTGGACTCAAAGTTCTGTTAATCCAAATATTTACGAAACTATTTTAACCGAGGATATTTGGCAATTATTTATTGATGACGAGCAGCAAGTTATGGCACGTTGGCCAAATGCACAGTTTCATGATGATACAATTTTTGATCAAGCATACTGGTCACCAGGTGATGCTAATGCAGGTTCGAATGGTACAATGGTAGATTCTGGAAATTTAGCAGCTAGCGGAATTAATGCACAAGGTGCTTTGGCTATAGCAAATGTAGGGTCTTGGAAAACCTGGACAGTTGAAGTTTTATCACATACGCCAGGAAATGGTACATTCAATTATGAAACGCCAGGAAGCTACTTGAGTAAACATCATTATTATTTTTTGGAAAGAAAAATAGATTTTTTAGATACCCAAAACGAATGGTTCTATGATTCTTCAACAAAAAAGTTATCAGTTTGGGGAAACCCATCAGGGAAAAAGATTCAAGGTAAGGTACAATCCTATGCTTTTGAAATGAACAATTGTTCAAATATCAAATTACAAAACTTAAACTTTTTTGCAACTACAGTCAAAGCAAACCGATCTTCAGAAATTGAATTAAACAATTGTTTGTTTTCTTATCCAAGTTGTTCCAAAAGGATGTTGGGAGAAAAAAGCTCACCACATACAACTGAATTAAAAGGGAAGAACAAAAACATTAATACAGGCTTTAAAATATACCAATGTTTGTTTGAGCATACTGACGGAGACGCATTATATATGATTGGAAAAAACAATATCGTGGAAGACTGTTATTTTCATCATATAGACTATACAGTTTCCTCTTTAAGAAACTTGATGACAACAGTGGTGAATAATGGTGATAACGGAATTTTTACAAGAAATACGGTACATACAACAGGAGCTTCATCTACAGTACATTTTATTGGTTCTCCTGAAGTGTCCTACAACAATATTTACAATACTGGGTCTTTACAAAGTGATGGTTCTATAGTTCAGATGACAAGAGAGTCAGTTGAAGGCTCTGAGGTGCACCACAATTGGTTTCACGATTCTCCGAAATCTGGAACGCGTTATGATGCACCAGTTAGCGATCCAGAATTGGCAGGAAAAAAAGGATTGATTCATCATAATGTAATGTGGAACTTAAGTAAAGCGTTAATGATAAAAGGTGACGAACAGCAAATTTATAACAACACTTGTTTTGATAATAGTACCAATGACATTAGTGTTATGTATGAGGTTTATGCAAATCCTCCAGGTGGGAGTTCTAATGGATTGACAATTACAAAAAATAATGCAGCTGATAAAATTTCCGGTCATCGTCAAAATCCGCAAACAGTTCCCGGCACAGTGAGTCATAATATATACTCAACAACTAGTACAGATTACGGAATCAAGGCTCTACTAAATGATCCAGATAATTACGATTTCACACCGAAATCTACTTCAACACAATTAATTGATGCTGGAACAATTATTGCAGGAATTAATGATGGGTTTTCTGGAAGTGCGCCAGATATTGGAGCCTATGAAATTGGTGACACCTGGACTGCAGGAGCTACTTGGAGACCAGATTTTTACCCGTGGTCATTTTTGTCTTTAGGGACTAATGAAAATAATAAGGAAATAGGAGTAAAAGTGTTCCCGAATCCTGTAGATAATCAGGTGCTTAATATTTCGATTCCAAATGAACTAAGCGACTCTTCACTCACTGCCTTTAATATTAGAGGGCAGAAAGTATTGGAATTTCAAAATATACCAAATTCATTAGATGTTTCTTCCCTAAAAAAAGGCTTATATTTCTTTCTCTTTTCAAATAAAGAAGGGTTAAATATTTCAAAGAAAATAATAGTTGATTAGAATAGAATTTCTTTTCAAAATTCTAAAAAAAATGAACAAGTTGGTAATTCTTATTGCCGCAGCTCTTCAACTCTCATTTCAAACCTACAGTCAGATTAATAATGATAATGATGAGAAGATTTTAGCTGCAGTTAGTACACAATCTAGTTCAGGATTAGAGCAATGGAAAAACTTAAAATTTGGAATGTTTATTCATTGGGGGGTGTATTCAATTCCTGCAGGAATATGGAATGGTAATCAAATTGAAAAATTGGGAGAACAAATCATGCGTCATGCAGATATTTCTATTAAAGACTACGAGAATATTGCACGGCAATTCAACCCTGTAAAATTTGATGCCGAAGAAATTGTGAAGCTAGCAAAAAGTACTGGCATGAAGTATATTGTTTTTACTGCAAAGCATCATGATGGATTTTCGATGTTTGATTCAAAATTTACTGATTACGATATAGTTGAATTTACCCCCTACAAAAAGGATATTTTAAATGAATTAGCAATTGCTTGTAGAAAACATGATATTAAATTGGGATTGTATTATTCAACCCCAGATTGGCATTTCAATGGAGCTAAACAGGAACGTAACCCTATTGATGGAAAATTATCAGTGTTTGGTAAAGTGTCTAAAGCTAATGAAGATTACCAAGTGGCTCAATTAAATGAACTTATGACTAATTATGGTGAAATTGTTGAGTTGTTCTTTGATATGGGTGAGCCAACAAAAGCACAAAGTGAACGATTCGCCAAAACTGTAAAAAACTTACAACCCAATTGTCAAGTAAATGGAAGGGTCATGAATAATCAGGGTGATTTTATCACCATGCCAGATAATCATTTACCAGAATCACCAATTTATGATTACGCTTGGGAGACACCAGGAACATTTTACCACACTTGGGGGTATAAGTCATGGGTTGAGGGCGATCCTTTGGATATTCAGATAAAAAAACAAATTAGAAAACTTTCAAAGATTGTTAGCATGGGAGGTAATTATTTACTCAACATTGGCCCCATGTCTGACGGTACTGTTGTCCCTTATGAAAGAGATGTTTTAAATGGTATAGGGGAATGGGTTTCGGAACACAAAGAAGCATTTTACAATACCAAGGCTAATCCTTTTAAAAAATTAAATTGGGGTTACAGCACAGTAAAAGCGAATGAAAATAAGTTTTATCTACATGTTTTTGATTGGCCTGAGAATGGAAACCTTAAAATTAAAGGCTTAAAAAGTGAAATTATTAATGCGTATTACTTAAATGATATATTGGAAAAACCTTTAGAGATTTCTCGAACTGAGAATAACCAAAATATAAAGGTAGCTTCAGAACCGGTGAATAAAAACTTATCTATTATTGTTGTCGAGTATAAGGGAGATCTTGAAATAATTAATCCTATCATTAAACCAGTGAAAGGTGAATTATTGTTAACCAACAGTGATGCCACGAGACATGGCAAATACGGAATGGTTAGTTATAGGTCTATCATTAAAGACGACCATAGAACATGGGATATTGAGCTCGAGGAAACAGGAGAATATGAGATTGAAATTACCTACAGGCATAAATACGCAGAAAAAAATTTCATTATTGAAGTAGATAATCAGCAGTTACAATTCACTTTAATAGGGAAGTCAAAATTACATCCTGAAAACAAACAAAGTATTGATGGAAATGAGGAGTTAAAACAAGAAAAGGATAATAAAATTAAAGGCAAATGGAATACGACAGTTTTAGGAGTTATTCATTTAGTGAAAGGTCAACAAGTTGTGACTTTAAAATCTGGAAGAGAGTATATTTTTGTGCCTAGTATGAATGAGTTTCGTAGCAAAGACAGAAAGTATAGAGGCTTAAATGTTGACGTCAAAAATATCAGGCTTACTAAGATAAAATAGAATTACTGCAATGAATATAGTATCTTTAATTTGTGTTATAAGCAGTTTTATTTAAATATTGAAGTCCAAAAATGAACTATGGTTTTTAAGTTTAAGAAAAAATCAATGTACTTAAATGTTACAGTTGGTGTGATTTTACTGGCCATGGTTAGTGTATTGCGTGCACAACAACAAATACAGATCAACAGCATAAATTTTGACCATGTAAGTAATAGCGAGGGATTAATGCACAACTCCATTGATCCGATTTATCAAGACTCCCGAGGATACATGTGGTTGGGAACTGTGAATGGACTTTATAAGTACAATGGCTATAGATATAAGATTTACAATAATGAACTTGGAAATCAAAACTCTATCATTGGGAATAGAATTACTGCAATAATTGAAGATAGTGAAGGAGTACTGTGGATTGGTACTTCTAGTGGTCTATGTAGGTACAATAGAGATACTGATTCTTTCAGTAGGGAGCTGATTAATGCTCAAAGCAATTCAAATTTCATCTTCAAACACAATGTAAACACTTTATTTGAAGATGACTCAAAAACACTTTGGGTTGGAACCTCTGATGGTTTGCATCGATTAGACAGGGGGTCAAATGGTTTTACATTTAGTGTATATCAAGCTGATAGTAATGGTGTTGGTCTTAGTAACAACTATGTAACTCAGATTCTTCAAGATGATATGGGATTATTGATTGGCACTAGAAAAGGATTAAACAGACTCACTTTCAAGGATGGTTCTGAGGCGGAAATAAAAAAAATACACCATAAGAACCTTGTAGACTTATTTGTATTAAGCATGAATATCGATGTTAATTCAAATGTTTGGGTAGGGACTAATACAGGGCTTCATAAAATAGCCTACTCAAGTGGGAATAATTTTGATGTTTCTAAAAATGTTCTTAAAACAATTGATAAAAGGCTGTCTGATGTAAGTATTAATTCTCTTCTTAGATATGATAAATCTAACATTTGGATTGGAACAAAAAAATTAGGACTAATTCATTTAAATCATGAAAATAATAAAGTTAGATTTTTTGAGCATGATATAGTAAATGCACAAAGCCTGAGGAGTAATGAAATAAATGTAATTACGAAAGATAATTCAGGCCTGTTATGGATTGGAACAGCTAGGGGTGGGGTTAGTAAACTTGATCTGCAAAAGAAAAGAATTGAACATATCAAAAACCATGTTATTGATCCTTTTAGCCTCAGCGGAAACATAGTTAACAGTATTTATGAAGACTCCCAAAAAAATATTTGGATTGGTACTTTTGGTAATGGTTTAAATGTTTTTGCAGATCAACCAAAAGTCAATAAGGTCACTCACATTGACAGCAGGCTTCTTGGTAGTGACAATATTCATGCAATTTGCGAAGATAATTATGGCAATATTTGGTTGGGGACAATGTCAAACGGGATTACCAAAATTAAGTTTCTTAATGGGAAAATTGTAAAAGCCACTCGATATACAAGAGAAAACACTAATAATATTTTAGTGTCAAATAAGATTAATCTTATGTACAAAGATTTAAGGGGTGACATATGGATTGGTGGAGATTCAAACCTTGGCCTACTTAGACTCAAACCTAGCAAAGAGTTTGGAAAGCTACCCCTAATAAATCAATACAAAAGAATCGAAGGAAACAAAAATAGCTTAACAGAAAATCACGTTTCTGCCATATATGAAGACTCTCAGGGTATACTGTGGGTTGGCACCAGAAACAACGGGTTGGTTAAGGTACTAAGGGATGCCAATAACAATCCAATTGATTATGTGAGAATTAGAGGAAGAGAAAACAATCCATCAGGCTTAAATAACAATCAAATCTTTGCTATTCACGAGGATTCCAATAGTAACCTTTGGATAGCAACTTTTGGTGGTGGATTGAATAAAATTCCTAAAGTACAAAAACATAAAAAATTACCTAAAATCATTAAATTCAAAAAAGACCAAGGTTTACCCAGCAATGAAATATATGGAATCTTGGAAGGTAATAATAATGATCTTTGGATTAGTACCAATAATGGAATCTCAAATTATGATATAACACAAGACAAGTTTTCTAATTTAGGACTAAGTGATGGATTACAGGCTCTTAATTTTAGAAAGAATGCTTTTTTTAAATCACAAGATGGTACAATGTATTTTGGGGGTATAAATGGGTTTAACAAATTTAATCCGGATGGTTTTCAAAAAAATAGCACCCCTCCAAAAGTAGAAATAGTTGGCTTTAAAGTATTCAACAAAGATGTTGAGGTTAATGAAGAAATACTTGGAAAGGCAATTTTAGATAAGGAAATCTCTGAAACCGATTTTATTGTTTTAAAAAACTCACACAACTCCTTTTCTTTCGAATTTTCTGCCATGCATTTTTCATCGCCAAAACAAAACCAATACAAATATATGTTGGAAGGTTTTAATGAAGATTGGATTGAAAAGGACCATGACAGGCGATTTGCAAACTACTCAAATCTTGATGCTGGAGACTATATTTTTAAGGTTATGGCTTCAAATAATTATGGTTACTGGAACGAAACTCCAAAAGAACTGCATGTAAAAATTTTACCACCTTTTTGGAAAACTTGGTGGGCATATTTGATGTATTCTTTTTTCTTTGTCTTCTTGATGTGGTTGTTTAGGCGCTACATTTTAATAAGCGTTGATTATAATAACAAACTCAAAATTGAAAAATTTGAAAAAAGAAAACTAAAAGAAATAAACAAAATGAAATTGGAATTCTTTACCAATATTTCCCACGAATTTAAAACGCCATTAACGTTAATTTTAGGTCCCCTACAAAGCCTTCTTGAAATTAGAACAACAGATTTAAAAACTAAGGAATCTTTGTTGATAATGGATAGAAATGCAAAGCACTTATACCGACTAGTCAATCAACTCATGGACTTTAGAAAAGCAGAGTCAAAACAATTAAAAGTAAATGCTGTTCTTGGTGACATTGTTGATTTTTGTGAAAATCTAGTGTCCTCATTTCATGTTTTAGCAAATAAGAAGGAATTAGATCTTAGCTTTAAGTCGCATGTGTCTGAACTCATAGCCTATTTTGACAGCGACCTAATGGAAAAAATAATGAACAACATTTTATCTAATGCTGTTAAATTTACTCCTGATAATGGCAAGATTAGGGTTTCTTTATCAGTGGTTAAACCTAAACGAAATATCAATACAAGACTAGGACAACAGAATCCAGAATTTGAAATTTTTGTTGAGGATTCAGGTATTGGAATTCCAAAAAGTAAAATCTCTAAAATATTTGGAAGATTTTATCAAGTTGATAATGTAAATAGGAGTGGCTATTTAGGGTCTGGTGTTGGGCTTGCATTGACAAAAAAATTAGTTGGTCTGCTTGACGGCAGTATAGATGTTGTAAGTAGAGAAAATAAAGGAAGCAGGTTTGTAATGAGATTTCCTCTAATTGTTGATTCTCCATCGATTGAAGGAAAAATAGAAAATATTCTACTAGAAGAGGGGATAAGTGAATTGGAACATAATGGTTCAGATGCTAATTCTGTTAGCAAAGACTCAGAATTTGAGATCGAGGAGAATTTACCACTTATGCTTATTGTTGAAGATAATTCTGATATGCAACGATTTCTTAAAACTTCATTCGAAAACCAATATAGAATAATACAGGCTTTTAATGGAAAGCAAGGGTTAAAAAAAGCATTAGATAATGTTCCAAATATTATCCTATGTGATGTTATGATGCCTGAAGTGGATGGAATAGAATTTTGCGAGAAGATAAAAAACAATGAGATTACAAACCATGTCCCGATCATTATGTTGACGGCAAAAGGTTCTATTGAGAGTAAGCTAAAAGGCCTTGAAGTTGGTGCAGACTCTTATATTCCCAAACCTTTTGATATGCGAATATTGGAAATCAAGGTCAGGAAGCTTTTAGAGGATCGTGACACTTTAAAAGAAAAATATAGATTAAAGGGGGTTACTCTGGATTCTAAGAAAAAAGGTATTAATAACACACACAAAACGTTCTTGGAAAAAGCCGAAAAAGTAATTGAAGAAAACCTAACGAATAATGAGTTTGGAGTTGAAGATTTGGCTTTAGCACTGTCATTTAGTAGAATGCAATTGTATAGAAAGTTCAAATCAATACTTGGATCATCTGCTAACGAGTTTATTAGAAATTATAGAATAAAAAAAGCTGCACATCTTTTAATAGAAACCGATTTAAATGTTTCAGAAATTCTCTATGATGTTGGATTTACTAATCGCTCATATTTCTCAAAATGTTTTAAAAAGAGCTTTGATATGTCTCCCAAAGAATATGCAAAAAAACATAGAGTAAATCCTAAATTCCAAAGTTGGAATTAAAGATCGTTAGTAGTTTTTAGTCTATTAATTCAAAGACGAATTCAAAGCACACTGCAATTTTTATCGAATAGGTGACTAATAGAGTTAGTATCATTTTATTTTTAATGAAAGATTCTTATTAGTATTTGTAAGATTAGTTTGTAAACTTTAGAGATTATACTTGGATATTTGCTAAATTAATTTATGTAATGTCCGACAAAAAACGAATAACAGAAAAAAATAAATTACGCTATAATAAAGCAAGATTTAAATTAATTATGATTGAAGTATTAATCATTGTTTTTTTGTTGGTCTTAGTCCATTTTAATATTTAGTAATTTTTAGAGTCTTTTTTTAACTAATGACAATTGAATTAGTTGCTTAGTAAATTACAATCTAGTTATGGTGAGAATTTTACAGAATTTAGCCATTAATAAATTATGACTTATGAGTTTGTAAAAATTATGTTATTAAATGTGTCTTTTATGTTATTAATCTTCATAATGAAAGTAGAATTTTAGGAATTCAATAAATATTGTATAATATTATTTGGAACTAAATAACTTAAATATGAAAAAAACAAAAAAAACTGAAAGCACTCTTAGGGTAAATTGGTACTTACTGAGCTTATTATTTTTCTTTACTAATTTTTTGTATACACAAGGATTTGTAGTTACGGGAAATGTAACTGATAATACTGGGATGCCAGTTCCTGGAGTTACAATTTTGGTGGAAAGACCGTCAGAGTCAGGAACAGTCGTCAATTCACAAGGGACTACAACTGATTTTGATGGAAATTATTCCATTGCAGTAAATGGGAGTGATAATAACTTAGTGTTCTCATACATAGGTTATATAAAACAAACCATTCCCATTAATTCCCAAAGTGTAATTAATGTTACATTACTGACAGATGTAAGTGAGTTAGATGAGGTAGTTGTAGTTGGTTATGGCACCCAGGAAAGGAGAGACGTTACTGGAGCCATCACAAAAATTGATTCTGAAACAATTGAAAGAACATCCAACGCTACCGTAGAACAAGCTTTAAATGGTAAAATATCGGGTGTTAATACTATTATTACTGACGGTACTCCCGGGGCTGGTATTCGAATCAGGATCCGAGGGGGTACATCAATTAATGCTAACAATGAGCCATTGTATGTTATTGATGGCTTTCCTATAGAGGTAGATTATTCTGTTTCTGACGGACCAACTGAATTTTCAGCACCATCAAGTTCGCCATTAGCTAATTTAGACCCAAGCAATATAGAATCAATAGATATACTGAAAGATGCATCTGCAGCTGCTATTTATGGAGCAAGAGGTGCAAATGGTGTAGTGATTATTACAACTAAATCTGGTAGAGATCAAGATCCTTTAATTACTTTTGATACTTCAATTACCACAAGCAGTGTTCCTGATGATAGATATGTAGATGTTTTAAGTACTTCAGAATATGGAGAATTAAAAATTCATAGAGAACTTTACATGGATGGAATTGAAGATCCAAGTATTACATTTGCTGATGGTTTAACACCTGTTCAAGAACAAGCAAGATATGATTCATTGCCTCAAACAAATTGGCAAAAAGAATTATTCAGAACAGGTTACTTAACAAAACATGCATTACAGGCATCAGGGGGTAATGACATAACAAAATATTCTGTTGGTGCCACATATTTTAAAAATGAAGGTGCAGTCATAAACTCGTTTTTTAAGCGTTATAATTTCAATGTTAATCTAGAAAATAAACTTACTGATAAACTAAAGGTCAAGACAGTTTTATTTCCTAGTTATTCTGTAAAACAAGGTCCTGCCTCTGGAGGAGACTTCAACCAAAGAAATATGGGTATTGTTATTAGAGCCTTAACTAGACGAACAGATAGAGGTATTGGTATTGTTGAAGACGATATTGATGAAGGTGTTGGTGTTTGGGTGGACCCAGTGACAGAGGCTAGAAGAGCTTCAAATTTTACAAATACTTTTGGATTTAATGGGAATACATATATAAGTTACAAGATTTTAAATGGTTTAACGGGTTCTATAAGAATTGGAGCAAGAGTTGATGAGGGTAAAACAAAGAATTATTATACAAAGGAATTTGGTAGAGGATATATAAATGGAGGACTCGGTACTAGATTTCATTACCAAAATTTATCTTGGAATAATCAAAACATGTTACGATACATTAAATCATTTGGATCAAAAAACAAGCACAGGTTAAATGCATTAGCTGTTTTTGAGCAAACATATGTTTCAAGAGAATCTGAGTATCTTAGTGTTACTGATTTTCCAATAGAGACTTTAGGTTTTAATGCGCTACAAAATGGATTGATTCCTGAAACTCCTGATACTTTCGCTACCGAAACAATGCTAAAATCGTATTTAACTAGAATTAACTATGGATTAAATGGCATTTATAATTTAACATTATCAATGAGAGCGGATGGTTCTTCCAGATTTGGTTCTAAAAATAAATGGGGTTACTTCCCAGCGGTGGGATTCTCTTGGAATTTACATAATGAAAAGTTCCTTGGTAATGCAGAAGTCATAGATAATCTAAAACTCAGATTAAGTTATGGGCAAACAGGAAATCAAGGAATCCCAGCTTACGGATCATTTTCTGTGCTTGGTGTTTCAAATACTATTTTTAGTGGTAATGTAAATGCCGGACTTGCAGTAACGTCATTGCCAAATCCTGACCTCAAATGGGAGTTTACCGACCAATATGATATAGGCTTAGACTTATCTCTATTTGATCGTAAAGTGAACTTATCCACTGATATTTATTACAAAAGAACTGAGGATTTATTATTACAGGTACCTATTCCAATGTCGACAGGATTTGGAAGTAGACTAACAAATGTTGGAAATGTTGAAAACAAAGGACTAGAAGTTGCTTTAAACACACTAAATGTAGATGGCGAGTTTAAGTGGTCGTCTGACTTTACGTTTTCAATTAACAGAAATGAAGTTCTAAATTTAGGAGGGGTTGAACAAAGAACTTTTCAAGATCAATTTACCAATGGATTATATACTGGATCTCTTAATGTTGGTGAAAGTTTAGGTAATTGGATTGGGTACGAAACTAATGGAGTATTCACTTATGAGGATTTTGATGAAAATGGAAATAATATGTACACAGGTGGTTTTTATCAAGATGGTAAACCAGTTCCCCTTTACGGTACACCTTCATCTGTGAATCCAGATTCAAGACCTAAGTTAGGGGATGTTAAATACGTTGATCAAAATGGTGACGGACTGATTGACAATCAAGATATAACAATTATTGCGAGAACACAACCAAAACATTATGGAAGTGTCTACAATAACTTTAGTTACAAAGAATTTAGTTTAGGAGTTTTGTTTACCTATAAATATGGCTTCGATGTTATTAATGGTAACAAACACAGAATGTATGGTAATGGTTACGCTAACTTTAATCAAATGGGTGAAATGAGAGATCATTGGACTCCTTATAATACAGAAACTGATATTCCCAGAGCTGATTATGAAGACAGAAATTTAACTTCACGTTTTGTTGAAGATGGATCGTTTATCAGACTTCAGAGTATTAATTTAAGCTATAACCTTTCTTCTGATGCGACGCAGAGCCTTGGCTTAAAAAGCTTTCAGATATACTCAAATATTGAAAATGTATTCTTATGGACTAAATATACTGGTTTTGACCCTGAAGTTAGTGTAGCTAGGGGGCAAAGAGCTATCACAAGCCAAAACCTAGATTATGGAGCTTACCCAAGAACTCTAAATATAACTTTTGGTGCTAAAATTGGATTTTAAAATGGAAATTATGAAAATAAATAAATTATTAACATTGTATGTGACGGTATTATCTACTCTAATAATAACTTCTTGTCACGACGAATTGGATACTGTACCATTATCAACTCTGGCCCCAGAAAATTTCTTTAATGATGTGGATGAAGCTGAGATAGCAGTGAATGGAGTTTATGATAAAATGGCTCAACATTTTCAACAAAACTTTATTTACATGAGTGACCATGGAAGTCACGTGGGTACCATAGTCCTAAACAATTCTAACTTAAATATGTATGGTTGGTACACCTACACAAATTCTAATAGATTTGTAACACAAACTTGGCAAACAGCTTATGAGGCAATTTACAGAGCAAATACAGTAATTAACAGGACTTCTTTGTTAGAGTCTGATGATCCTGATATAAATAGAGTAATTGCCGAGGCTAGATTTTTAAGAGCACTAGTCTATTTTAACTTGGTACGTTTTTATGGAGATGTACCATTGGTTTTAGATGAATTATTAGACCTTGATAATAAAGAAGTTACAAACCAGTCAAGAGCAAGTTCAAATTTGGTATACGATGCAATTATTGATGACCTATTATTTGCTGAGGAACATTTGAACTCAGCTTCTTGGGTAGTTGATGAAAATCATCCAAGTTATGGTGGAAGTAATCTTGGTAGAGCTACTGTAGGAGCTGCGAAAGGATTGTTGGCTAAAGTATATCTAACTAGAGCATCACACCCACTTAGAGATTTAGATTCGTATCAACTTGCCTATGATAAAGCTAAAGAAGTAATCAATGACGCCCATTATTCTCTGGATAATGATTATCTAAATCTAAACTCTTTGGAGGGTAAAGATTCCCAAGAGTGGATCTTCCAAATACAATATGACGTTCTTGGTGAACAAACAAGTAATTGGGGAGGCATTCAAAACCCACTAAATGAAAAAGCAGGAGGTAAAAAAGCGACTGATTGGGGTTATGGACGTATGTCACCAACTTTCAAGTTTGCCCAGTCATTTGAAGACGGTGATCCAAGATCGCAAGTTATTGCCAAGGGTAGGATTAAAGAAGATAATTCCATTCAATACTATAACAGATCAAAAGTTTGGTTTAGTCATAAATATAGATTTTCATCTCAACCTTTGTCAAGATTTAATACTGACATGAATGCACCTATTCTACGTTTTGCTGATGTAATTTTAGTATATGCAGAAGCTGCGGCAGAGTTAGGATTAGATAGTGAAGCTCATGATGCATTAGACTTGATTCTCACGCGAGCTCAAAATGGAGGTTCTTCACCCGCTTTAGTCGATAGAAGTTTAACTGGCGATACTTTAAAGGAATTTATTTTTTGGGAAAGAGCGAGAGAATTATGTTTTGAGGGACATGGTAAATTTGATATTGTAAGAGCAGGTTTGGACAAGTTTTTAGCTGAGGTAAAAGGACAGGAAGAAACTACAGGTGAAGGAGATCCGTCCAAAACAAAACTGGTTGGTTGGTCAGGAAATGTACAGCCCTACCACATATTGTTTCCAATCCCCGCTGCAGAAATAGAATCTAATTCTAACATGACCCAGAACGAAGGTTATAATTAATTTTTTTGAAGTGAGTTAATGATTAGCATTTGTTTGTCATGAACTAATTAATTTTTTTAATTCAATATGAAAAGGCATATTCAAGAAATCACTGTCTTAGCGTTTTTATCTGCATTCATTTTTGGTTGCAACAGTATAGTAAGCAAAGAGTCTATTAACAAACAGAACCTAAATCAAAAACAACCCAACATCATATTTATTATGTCAGACGATCATGCTAAAAACGCTATTAGCATTTATGGTTCAAGGCTTGCTAAAATTGCTCCAACACCAAATATAGATCGGATTGCCAATGAAGGTATTTTGATGAATAATGTATTTGTTACAAACTCTATATGTACACCAAGTCGAGCGGCAATTTTAACAGGCCAATACAGTCAACTAAACGGAGTATATACACTTAAAGACGATTTTGATAATTCAAGTAATCACCTTGGAAAGTTAATGCAGAAAGCTGGTTATTCTACAGCAGTGGTTGGTAAGTGGCATCTACACACTGAGCCTACTGGTTTTGATTATTATAATGTATTACCTGGACAAGGTTTATATAACAATCCAAAACTTAAAGAAATAGGTAAACCTTGGAAATACCACAACAGAGGTGGAGAAGTTTATAAAGGATACGTAACTGATGTAATTACTGATGAGTCCATCAAATGGCTTGAAAATAGAGACATGAGTAAACCTTTCTTTTTAATGTCGCATCACAAGGCACCACACGGTTTGTGGGAATTTGCAAAGCGTCACGAGCATTTGTTTACCGATGAAGAAATTCCAGAGCCAAATAGTTTATATGAAAATGGTAACCATGGTCCATTAAAAGGTGAAAGATATGGGTCTTCAATTTCTGACAGAAATCTTAGAAGGAATATGCTGCATCAGGTAACCCGCGAAGGATGGCCAACTGGAATTATAGATACCTCAGGGATGACTAAAAGGGAAAAGATTCATAAAGCCTATCAAAAGTATGCCAAAGACTATTTACGCACAGTAGCTGCTATAGACGAAAATGTAGGTCGTATTTTAGATTACCTAGATGATAATGATCTAGCAGAAAATACCATAGTAATTTATACGTCAGACCAAGGTCAGCTCCTTGGAGAGCATGATTATTTTGATAAGCGTTGGATGTATGAGGAATCGTTGAGTATGCCAATGGTAATTAGATATCCAGCCAAAATCAATCCCAAACAAGTAAATAATGACATGGTATTAAATATTGATTTTGCTCCCACACTCTTAGAGTTCGCTGGAGCACAAGTACCTTCAAAAATGCAAGGAAGAAGTTTTAAGTCAAACTTACTGGGCAGTACACCACCAGACTGGAGAACATCAATGTATTATAGATATTGGATGCATATGGCTCATCACTATATACCTGGACATTATGGTATAAGAACCAAAGATTACAAATTAATTTTTTTTTACGGACTTCCATTGAATCAAAATGGAGCTTTGAGCGAGATCACAGAACCTTATTGGGAGTTTTATGATCTAAAGAATGATCCTAAAGAAATGAATAACTTATATGCTGATGAGAAATACCAGTATATTATAAAAGAACTTAAGGCAGAATTGCTTGTCAAAAAGCTAAAGCTTAAAGATACAGATGAATCATACCCCGAATTAATGGTGATAAGAAACAAATTTTGGAATTAAAATTTAGCTAAAAAATTGAAAAAATATAAGAATTGTATCGTCTTTTTTACTTTGTTATCATTTATGATGATAAGTTGTAGAAGCACTAGAATAGTAGAGGTAGCAAAAATCAAGCAGCCAAATATCTTATTATTACTTTCAGATGATCAAAGCTTTAATACTATCAATGCTTTAGGCAATAAAGAAGTATCAACCCCTAATATGGATAGATTAGTTAGCGAGGGTACTGCTTTTACCCATGCGCACATTATGGGTGGTAATACTGGTGCTATATGTATGCCTAGTCGAGCAATGATGATGACAGGAAAGAATGTTCAGAAGTTTAATAATCAAGGAGCGTTAACTTCTGATGACGAAACAATGCCTCAGTTATTAAAAGAAGCTGGATATGCAACTTTTGGGACTGGGAAATGGCATAACAATAGAGATTCATATTCTAGGTCATTCACGCATGGATCTAATATATTTTTAGGTGGCATGAGCAATCACCTAAAAGTTCCATTACACGATTTTGACCCATCTGGCGAATACCTAAAAAGGAATAGAAGATTTGAAGATAAATTTTCAAGTGTATTGTTTAGAGAGGCGACGGTAGATTTTATTGAAAATTACAATGGAGACAAACCATTCTTTGCTTTTGTATCTTTTACATCTCCTCACGATCCAAGAATGGCGCCAAAAGAGTATGAGGAAATGTTCAATACAGAAAAAATTTCGATACCAGAAAACTTTCTGCCAATCCACCCTTTTGATAATGGAGAGTTGATTATTAGGGACGAAAACCTTCTTCCATTCCCCAGAACAGAAGAAGCCGTATTAGGCGAGTTGGCATCATACTACGCAATGATATCTGAAGTTGATGATAATATTGGTAAAATATTAGATGCTTTAGAAAAAAGTGGAAAATACGATAACACTATTATCATATTTGCCAGCGATAATGGACTAGCAGTTGGACAGCATGGTCTTATAGGAAAGCAAAATTTGTATGACCATAGCATAAGAGTGCCCTTAATATTTTCAGGACCTGGAATAAAAAAAGGAGTATTAACAGAAAGTTTAGTTTATCTTCATGATTTATTTCCAACCATTGCTGATTTAGTAGGGATTGAAACACCAAAAATTATTCATGCTAAAAGTTTAAAGCCTATTCTTGATAATCCAAATGAAACGGTTAGAGAAAACGTTTTCTATTTATACAAGAACTTCCAAAGGGGTGTTCGCACTAAAGATTGGAAACTCATTAAATATCTAGTTGATGGATGGCAAACAACACAATTATTTGACATCAAAAATGATCCACTCGAAATGAACAATTTGGTATATGATCCCAAATACGCAGATGAACTTGAAAAAATGACAGCTTTGTTGCAAGAATGTATTAATGAAAATGGAGACAAAGTAAAATTAGATCAGTCAGATTGGGGAGTAAACGTAATTAAATCTTGGGTAACAAAAAGAAAAGAAAAAGGACTGTCATTAGATTATACTGGCAAAGACCTTTAATTATATATTCCGTTAATAGGTGGCTTTGAAGTCTTTTACTTTCTCAGTATGAAACTTTACGACGCATGCAATTTTTTAAGCAACTTTCTTTTGTATTATTTCTGCTTTCTACTTTAATAGGATTTTCTCAAGATCAGCCAAATATTATTCTCATCATGGCTGATGACCTCGGTTACGGAGATGTGGGGTTTAATGGAAACTCCATCATTAAAACACCACACATGGATGCTTTGGCTCATGATGGGTTGATCTTTACCAATTTTTATGCTGGGGGACCCGTCTGTTCACCAACTAGAGGAACAGTGTTAACCGGCAGACATTATAGCAGATATGGAATTTTTTCAGCTAACGTAGGTCATTTGCCCAAAGAGGAAATCACATTACAGCAGTTATTAAAAGAGCAGGGTTATACCACAGGGCACTTTGGCAAGTGGCATTTAGGGACCTTAAACAAAAAAATATCAGCCAAAGGGGAAAAACGAAAACCTTCTGAAAATTATGCGCCACCTTGGGAACATGATTACGACGAATCTTTCGTTACTGAATCTGCTGTATCAACATACAATCCTTCAATCGGAAAACGCTATTTTAATAATCCTTACTATCACAATCAGGTCATCGCTACCGAAAATCTTGATGGCGATGATTCTAAAGTCATTATGGATCGTGTTGTTCCGTTTATAGCAAAAGCGATAGAAAATAATCAACCTTTTCTTTCTGTCATTTGGTTTCATACACCACACGAACCTGTGAGAGCAGGATTGGAATATAAAAGAATGTATAACGAATATTCTGAACGAAAACAAAATTATTATGGTGCTATCACAGCAATGGATGACCAAATAGGAAGATTACAATCTCTATTAGAAAACCTGCAAGTTGATGATAAAACTATAATCTGGTTTTGTAGTGATAATGGTCCTGAAGGAAAAGAAATGTCAGAAAATCTATTAGGTTCTACAGGAGGTTTAAAGGGTAGAAAACGCAGTTTGTATTCAGGAGGTATAGGAGTACCAGCATTTGTAAAATGGCCAAAGAAAATTACTCCAAAATCAACAACCAATTTTATAAGTAGTACTTTAGATTACTTACCTACGATTGTTGATTTATTGAATATTTCCATGCCTGATGATAGACCTGTTGATGGGGTTTCGCTTTTGCCATTGATTGAAGGCAGAGAAACATCTAGATCACAACCTTTACCATTCATGCACAAAGGAAATGCAGCATGGATTGAAAGAGATCTAAAATATATTTATAGAGATGGGGATATTGTTGAAATTTATAATTTACATAAGGACAGATTTGAAGAGAACAACCTCGTTAGTCAATTTACAGAAAAGACGAATGGGATTATAAGTCGAATCAAGCAATGGAATTTTTCTTGTAAAAAAAGTCATGGTGGAGCAGATTACTCTACTGATTTTACACCTGTAAATCAATGGCGAGGTATAGACATATTGAAACATAAATGAAACTCGGAATACTATTTTTATTTGCTTTTTTTATAGGTGTAACCCCTTTATTTACACAAGAATACGACGCGCCCAATATCATTTATATTTTAGCAGATGATATGGGTTTTGGCGATGTTAAAGCGTATAATAATGAGGCTAAATTCCCAACACCACATATCGATCAAATGGTTCGTCAAGGGGTAAAATTCACAGATGCGCATACAAGCTCTTCTGTTTGTACACCTACAAGATATGGGATTCTTACTGGAAGATATGCGTGGAGAACACATTTAAAGAAAGGGGTTACGCATGGTCTAACAGAACATTTAATAGATACCAAAAGAATAACTGTAGCTCGATATTTAAAAATGAAAGGATATGCCACTGCAGTAATTGGAAAATGGCATTTGGGGATGGATTGGCATTATGTCTACCCAGGAAAGGTTGATAAATTTGGGACAAATTTAAATACACAAACCTCTATTCAAAACGGTCCCAACGCATTAGGATTTGATTATTATTATGGAATTTCTGCTTCTTTAAATATGAGTCCCCATTCATACATTGAGAATGACAAATTATTAGGTGATAATTTAAAATTGATAAAAGACAGCAATGAAATCAAAAATATTTTAGGTTTTGGATCTGGAAAACCTGGATGGTTAGATTTAAATTTTAAACGTGATGAGGTTCTTCAAACTTTTACTAACAAAGCCATTGGCTGGATGAATAGAATAAAAAAGCAATCGCCTGATAAACCTTTTTTCTTGTATTTACCACTAAATGCGCCTCATTCTCCTATTGCACCAAGTAATCAATTTATAGGCAAGAGCAAGTTATCGTCTCATGCTGATTTTTGTATGGATGTGGATAACACGGTTGGACAAATAATTAAGGCTGTTGAATCATTAGGAATTACGGAGAACACAATTATCATTTTCACATCAGACAATGGAGTGTCACCTATGGCTAAACTGAAAACAATGCAAGAGCAGGGGCATTTTTCAAGTTATATTTACAGAGGTTTAAAAGGAACCCTTTATGAAGGCGGACATCGAGTTCCGTTTATTGTTAAGTGGCCAAAAATAATAAAAGACTCTTTCAAAACAGATTATTTGACTTGTACAACAGATTTTCTTTCGACAGTATTTCATTTGTTTGGGGATATTCTTCCAGATGATGTAGGAGAAGACAGTGTAAGTTTTCTTCCTGTGTTGTTAGGAGAGGATAAAAATGATATTGACAGAGGTGGAATCGTACATCATTCCGATGCTGGTTTTTTTGCCATTCGTAAAGGGAAATGGAAACTAATTTTTCATGAAAATGCTGGAAGTAGAAGAGTAGACCCGAAAGACAAACCTGTAATTAATCCTGGGGAGATACAGTTGTTTAATATGAAAACAGATGCTATTGAAAGCACCAACGTGGCTGCTCAACATATTGATATTGTAGAAGATCTAAAAAAACTTATGGCAAAATTCATTAATGAGGGGCGGAGTACAGTTGGGAAATCACAAAAGAATGACCCAACACCCAATGGGTGGAAAAATGTTAGCCATTTCGAATCCTATTTAAAAATAAATTAAGTATGCAAATCCAGTGTAAGAGATATTTTAGTTTTGGTGTTTTTTTATTGTCAATTTTATGTATTTTTTCTATAAATACATTTGCTCAAAATTCACCTCCAAATGTCATCATCATTATAACAGATGATCAAGGCTACGGCGATTTGGCTTGCCATGGAAATCCAATTATCAAAACTCCGAATTTAGATAAGTTGTATACGCAGAGTACCCGTTTTACAAACTTTCATGTAAGTCCAACCTGCTCTCCGACTAGGGCAGCTTTAATGACAGGCCATTATGCAAACAGAACCGGCGTTTGGCACACTATAGGTGGTCGTTCATTATTAAGAAAGGATGAAAAAACCATTGCTAATATCTTTGCTGAAAACAACTATAGCACTGCTATTTTCGGCAAATGGCATTTAGGAGATAATTATCCATACAGACCTGAAGATAGAGGTTTTCAAGAAACTTTAGTTCATGGCGCTGGTGGAATTGGGCAAGTTCCAGATTTTTTTGATAACGATTATTATGACGATACATTTCTGTACAACGGAAAGCCTAAAAAATACAAAGGTTATTGCACCGATGTTTGGTTTGAGGAAGCTATGAATTACATCGAAAATCAAAAAAATCAACCATTTTTTTGTTATATATCCACAAACGCACCTCATAGTCCTTTTTATGTAAATGACACATATAGTAATCTCTACAGAGGTTTTCCCAATGTACCCAGCAAAGAATTCTATGGAATGATTACCAATATTGATGATAATATTGGATTGCTAATGAATAAACTGGAAGACTTAAAGATTGCTGACAATACTATACTCATTTTTATTACAGATAATGGTTCTGCCATGGGTGAGCATAAATCTGAAAAAATAAATCCTTATAATGCTGGAATGAGAGGTAAGAAAAACAGTGAGTATGATGGCGGACACCGAGTTCCTTTCTTTATTCGTTGGAAAAATGGAAATATAGAAGCGGGAAGAGATATTTCACAAATTACATCTCATATTGATGTTTTACCAACACTAATTGATTTATGTAATCTTGAAGATAAATATCAAACTATATATGATGGTAAAAGTTTAGTGCCATTATTAAATAATGAATTCTATCCGTGGAACGATAGGATATTGATTACAGATTCTCAGCGCTTACAGCATCCTGTAAAATGGCGTAAAAGTGCTGTCATGTCTGATAAATATCGATTGGTAAATGGAAACGAATTATACAATATTATTGAAGATCCTTCGCAACAAAACGATATTGCAGAACAACATCCAGAAATGGTAAAACAATATAGAGAGGTTTATGAAGTTTGGTGGACAGATGTTTCTGAAAGGTTTGATGAGTATGCAGGAATCATAATTGGCTCAAAATTTGAAAATCCAGTACACATTACAAGTCACGATTGGCATTCAGAATCACAAGTTCCATGGCATCAAAGACATATTAGAGCCGGAATTCAAGAAAACGGATTTTGGATTTTAGATGTAGAAGAAGCAGGTGAATATGAAATTACTTTGAGCAGATGGCCATTGCATTTACAGCATCCTATTTCGTCAGGAAAAATAGAAAGACCAGCAATTCCAGGGACAAGCGTTGGTGAAAGTAAAAGGGGAGGGGTTTTAGCGATTGCAAAAGCAAAGATTAAATTTGGAGAACAGTTTTTGGAGAAAAAAGTAAGAAAAGATGATATTAAAGTTAGTTTTAATATCAAATTAAAGTCTGGTGAAGGGCAACGTTTTCAATCTTGGTTTGAGGGAGAACAAATTAATATGGGAGCTTATTATATCAAAATCTTGAAGAAATAAATTGACAACTTTCCAATATCTACAAATGAAGCTTATTAAATTATCATTAATTTTCATAGTTTACTGTTTTCTGACTGCTCCCCATAGTTTTGCTCAAAAGACCAAACCCAATGTAATTATCATTATGACAGATGACATGGGTAATAATTTAGGAAACCTTGGCAATCCCTGGCTTAAAACACCTAATATTGATAAGCTCAGCGAAGAGTCAGTTCTATTAACCAATTTTCATCAAGACTTATTGTGCACTCCTTCAAGAGCAAGTTTAATGACTGGAAAATATTCGCTTAGAACTGGCGCTTGGAGAACAAGTATAGGTAGAAGTAATATGCGATCAGAAGAAATTACTGTTGCAGAAGTTTTTCAAAAAAATGGATATAGAACAGGAAGTTTTGGCAAATGGCATTTGGGAGATGTGTGGCCTTTCAGATCGATAGATCAGGGGTTTGAAGAAGCAGTAAATCTAAATTGTGGCGGAATTGGTCAAATATCAGATTATTGGGGGAACGACTATTTTGATGATGTCTATTATCACAATGGGAAACCGCAGCAATATAAAGGGTATTGCACTGACGTATTTTTTGATGAAACCATCAGGTTTATCAAAGAATGTACAATAGCACAAGAACCTTTTCTTATTTATTTGGCACCCAATGTTGCACACTTACCAAGAATTGTTGAAGAAAAATATTCCAAACCTTTTTTAGAAAAAGGACACGACAAAAACCAAGCTATTTTTTATGGCATGGTTCAGAATTTAGATGAAAATTTTGGACAATTAACAAAGACTTTGAAAGAACTCGATTTAGAGGATAACACCATCATTATTTTTACAACCGATGATGGAACTGCAGCTTATGCGGCTCAGTTTGATAAAGATGGTTGGCCACTAAATTCAGGTTTTAACATGGGACAAAGAGGAGGTAAAGGATCTTCATATGAAGGCGGGCATCGATTGTTTTTTTACATCAAATGGATAGGTGGAAAGTTAGAAGGTGGACAAAAAATTGACGAATTGACATCTGTGATGGATGTGTTTCCAACATTGATAGATTTGTGTGATATACAGTCTGAGTCTAAAATCGATTTTGATGGAAATTCGATAAAAAATTTGTTGTATGGTGAAGTTGCTAAAGAAAGAACTTTAGTATTTTCTAAATTAACTCCCAACAAGCCAGATAATTTTAAAAGAAATAAATTTTGTGTAGCACAAGGAGACTGGAGATGGGTTGACAGAAAAGAACTATACAATGTAAAAAAAGACAGAGAGCAAAGAAATAATTTAACAGATAAGTATCCAGATATTGTACAACATCTTGAAAATAAATTGAATGTTTTTTTACAAAAGAATGCACAAGATAGAGAGACGGCTGTTCGATTTATTCTTGGAGACGAACAAAAAAAGTCTATCACATTAACTACACAAGACCTATGGGTAAAGTCGGCTTTTAACCAATCACACGTAAAAAAATTATCGAATGGATCTGGTTCATGGAAAGTAGATTTTGTACAAACCGGAACATATAAATTTACTTTATCACGTTTTCCTTTGTACACGAATTTGCCATTTAACGAAAAAGTGAATGGCAAAAGAAGCAAATCGTTTACACCAACACATGCTAAAATATCCATTAACAATAAAGAATATGAAGCTTTTGTTGGAGCGACAGATACAAATGTTTTTTTTGAGTTGGAAATTGAAAAAGGTGCAGCAGATATAGAAACATGGATTTTTTCTAAAGAAGGAATTATTATTCCTTCTTATTTTTTAGAAGTTGAATTAATAAATGGAATCAACAACACATGAAATCTCCATTTAAAAAGTACACTATAATTATTCTAAGTCTGTTTTGCGGAATACTAATAAATGCTCAGAAATTAAATCAGGACAAGCGCCCTAACATTATTTTTTTACTCACAGATGACCAACGCTACGATGCTTTAGGTTGCATGGGAAATACAGAAATTCATACGCCAAACATAGATCGTTTGGCAGATAAAGGGGTAATTTTTGATAATTACTATACAACAACTGCAATTTGTATGGCAAGTCGTGCTCAGATTATGACAGGGATGTATGAGTATAAAACGGGATGTAATTTTACACATGGTCCTTTGTCACAAGAAAAGTTTGAAGAGTCTTACCCCATGCTTCTTAGAAAATCAGGTTACACAACAGGTTTTGCAGGTAAGTTTGGTTTTGCAGTAACGCCCAACGCTACTGATAAAGCGGGTTACCATACAGATGATGTGATGCCAATAGATCAGTTTGATTGGTGGAAAGGTTGGAATGGTCAGGGCTATTATGAGACTGAAAAGAACAAGTATTTTGTGGAATATGCTAACGAATTCCCTCATGTTTCAAAAGCCTTAGGTGCAGCTTCTGTAGATTTTATAAAAGAATACGCAAATGATGATAAGCCCTTTTGCTTATCGATAAGTTTTAAAGCACCACATAATCCTGTGCATCCAGACCCGAATTATAACGATGTTTATAAAGGTATATCATTTACGCGTCCTGCTAATTTTGGAAAACAAAATGCTGAACATTTACCAGTTCAATCAAAATCAGGGCGACAGTATAACAAATTAAGCAATCATTGGAAAGAGGATAAGTTTGATGCTTCTATGGCAAAGTATTATCAGCTTATTTATGGAATAGATATTGCAGTTGGGATGATTTTAGACGAATTGGAAAAACAAGAGATTGCAGACAATACCATTGTCATTTATACAACAGATAACGGATACAGTACAGGTGCTCATGGATTTGGTGGTAAAGTCTTACCCTATGAAGAAGCTTCAAGAGGTCCTTTGTTAATTTATGCTCCAGGAACCAAATCAGAGGGAAAAAAATGGAGAAGTAAAGCATTGGTTGGGAATATTGATATGGCCCCAACAATTTTAGATGCTGCTGGTTTGAAAATTCCAAAGCATATGGATGGAAAGAGTCTTTTAAAAATAATGAATAAGAAAAATGTAATTGTCAAAGACCATCAAGCAATTATTCAGACCTGGGGAGAAAATCAAACCCATTCTTTGTCTATTGTTTCTGACAATTACAAATACTTGTACTGGTTTTATGGCGAGGGTATGGAGCCAAAAGAGGAGCTCTACCACTTGTCTAAAGATGCTTTTGAACTACAGAACTTGGTTTCAAAGCCTACATCGCAAAAAAAATTAGATTATATGCGTCAATTGTATGATGATTTTGTAGCAACATGGAAAGATGAGGCGGTACCGTACAACGGCTATCCTAAATACGCTGTATTGTTTAATAGGCATATTCCTTGGAAAGATAAAAAGCACCTGATGAAAACTAGAAAGAAGTAAGTTTTGGTTACCTTCTTCTAGTTGAATTTAATCTACTGTGTTCATCAAAACGAATGTTTTCTCGTTTATGTTTTAAGTCGTCAATTTTTTGACTTAAGTCGCATTGAAAGCGAATCATATACGCCCAAGGTTTTGATTTAGATTGTGTAATGTGTGAAATTCCCCAAGTAAATCCTTGTCCGTTTGACGTATTTGTGTATTTGTCTTCACAAAATAAACCTGCAGCATCAGGAGGAAGAATAATATGAGATTTAACTTCAAAATTGATTCCATCCTCCGCCCATTGAATGGTATTTTTCTCAGGGCCGTTAGCAGTAATCATAGTAGCAACTCCATCTTTATAAGGCCACACTAAGGCTTCGTGACCGCTTGCAGAAACAGGGTTTATAGGATGCTTGATAAAAGGTCCTTTTGGATTCTTAGCAATAGCAAGTCCCATTGAAAAATTAGGATACGGTTTTTTTAAACTAACCCCTTTTGGCATTGGATGTTCACTTCCAACCCCCATAGGATGTGCTTTATAATACATCCAAATTTCACTATTTCTAACAATTAGATTTGGATCGTGAACTTTATGACTATCAAAATCTCCATAAGACTCAATATGAGCTCTTTTAGTAGAACTTTCAACAAACTTACCTGGTTTTCCAGGTTTTAATACAGGAGTATCAAATCGATGCCAAGGGCCGTCTGGACTTTCAGACCAACTCATCCCTATTACGTTTTTGGAACGTTCTGTATAGGGATATGAAATTGCCTGATAATACAGGTAGTATTTGCCTTCATATTGCAATATATCTGGGGTAAAAACACTTCTGTCATCAAACGAACCTTCAGGACCTCTAGAAACAGATACACCTTGTTCCTCCCAGTTGATGCCATCTTTAGAGGTTGCGTAATAGATATCACAAAGGTCCCAAGTATTTGCTGGTACTGTTTTCGTTGCTTTTTTATAGCCTACTGGAGCAACTGTTTTTGAACTCCTAGTATAATATACATAGTAAGTATCCTTTATCTTAATTATAGTACTCGGATCTCTTCTAGAAACACCCTCCTCGTATTCCAATCCTTTCAAGGGATAATAGCTAAAGCTTGTATAGAACTCATTTTGGGATGGTTCTGTTTGTCCCCATCGTTCTAAATATCGTTCCATCGACGCACTTAGTTTTTTACCATCATAGTACCCGTCTAAGTTGTTGTGAAGTATGTTTTGTGTTGAGATTCCCCCCACATTTTTATTACAACTTAAACAAAAACAACAGATTGAAATTGAGAAAATAATTAATTGCTTCATAATTTACGGAATGGGAATTAAGCGTATTTGTCTTAAAGAAAAACCAGCTTTGTTTTTAAAATTAATTTTTAAAGCTTTCAATGTAATGGAATTCATACCTTTTGTTAGGTTGAACTCACCTAAAGAGGTTACTTTAAAAGTATTATATAAATCTTTGGGTGCCTTTTCTTCACAGTGTTTTTCAACTATATAATTAGAAGAGTTTTGATTTACAGTTACTTCAACCTCGTGTCCTTCATCAAATAGTGCAAATGCAGTTGGGGTCGCCATTTTTTTTCTTCCTGTGGTAATGATTTCTAATTTGTATCTACCAGTTTTGTTAACTTTAAAATCCCAAGTTAATGTTCCTTTTGGTTTGCGATACATAGTTAAGGCTCCGAATCTAATTTTTGCTCCTGTGGTATTTGTTGCTGCCTCTGTTTCTAACTGAATTGTTCCATCATAGTTTTGAGCCAAAACATCCTCAATGGAAAGAATACCGTCTAATTCAACTTCTAGAACACTTACATAAGGATCAGTAGGGTTTTTAGGCAAATGAAAAATGGTGTAGTCCCCTTCTTTTTCAGTTTTTATCTGTTTTCCATCGCTCAAAAATTGAGCGCATTTTATTTTTGTATTCAGTCCATGAATTGCCAGATTATTGTCTTTTGGCCAATCGGAAATGTTTAAATACAATTTACCAGGCTGTTGTGTAATACTTCCCCATCTAAAAGCTTGTTTAAAAGGGCTAGGACTTGCTTTTTCAATCGCTTTTTTATTCACTTGCATCCATTTACCGATTTGCTGTAATCTATCCAAACTTGCTTGCGGTATAGAGCCATCCCCTTTTGGGCCAATATTTAGAAGATAATTTCCATTCATGGCAACTGAATGAGTGAGTTGCCATAGGAGGTATTTTGTGCTTTTCCAATGATTGTCATCTCGTTTGTATGCCCAAGTATGATTCATAGTTACAGGCACTTCCCAAGCTGATTCTTGTCTGGTTTTTGGCAAGCTGTTATCTTCCATTTGAACATAGTCTCCCAACTCATTTCCAATTCTGCCACTCACAATAATTTGTGGTTGCAATTGTTTTGAAACGTTCAAAAAAGCTTGGCTCTCTTCTTTGGTCATTTTATAAGGCGTATCAAACCAAATCATATCAATTTCACCATATTTTGTTAGCAATTCTTTAATCTGTGGAATTGCTTTTGATTTCATGTAATACTCAAATCCTTCTTTGGAGTAGGAATACTCTGAATCCCAGTTGTTTCCTTGTGCTCCGGGATATGTCCAATCTTGATTTTGAGAGTAATAGAATCCTAGTTTTAATCCGTGTTTATTACAAGCTTTTACAAATTGCTCAACTATATCCTTTTCATAAGGAGTGGAATCTACTACATTAAAATAGTGCTCTGAGTCAAACAGTGCAAATCCATCATGATGTTTGGTGGTTAAGACGATATATTTCATTCCTGTTTCCTTGGCCAATTTCACCCAGGCCTCTGGTTTTAATTGAACTGGATTGAAGTTTTGTGCCAATTGTTGGTACTCTTTAACAGGGATTTCCGCATGTTTTAAAATCCACTCTCCAATCCCGTTTACAGGTTTATTTTTCCAATATCCCTCCAATCCAGAATACAATCCATAATGAATAAACATACCAAATCTTGCTTGCTGAAACCACTTCATTTTATTAAAGCTATGTTTTTCAGAATTATTTTTTACATCTAAGTTTTGAGAAAAACTAGTAAAAACAAAACCCATTAAAACAATAAGAATATTGATCCGTTTGGTTTTAGTAATCAAGCCCATATTAATCTTTGTTAATAGATTTATTGATTCCGATTTCTTTTAGGTTGATATCTTTGAAACTAGGAATGTCAGGGAAGCTCAAAATAGAATTTAACTCCAATCCATATGATTGAGAAATCCCTCTGATATTCAATGGAAAATCTTTTAGATAATGGTTGTCAACAACACGATGATTTGAAATCTTTTTGATTTTGGAACTTACTTTTAACTTGTATGGAGCCATTAAAAATACGCCACTTTCGTTTCCAAGTTTAAAGGCACCCTTTGTCCCCTTGTCATTTCCATGAAAATCAGGGAGAAATTCATCAGAAGTGAAGGTGTAAATATTATTTTTAAAAGTTGATGATTGATATCTAATCATAAACCAATTGATCCATTCAAGGTTATCTGTATCATTCAAGAAAAAAGAATTGGCTCCTTTTAAATCATACATGTCCAATTGCGACTTTCTATTTTGTTTCGAAGAAATTTTCTTTAGAGATTGATTAGAAACATGATCCAAAATAATTTTTGGAGAATCATGTAATTTATTGATTACTTCTTTTATCTCTGGATATTGATGTGTAAAATCTGTAAATAACTTATCACTTTTTTTAAAGTGATTTTTAGCATCGTTGTACCAAGAGTTTAAGTAATTTGTAGTGTTAAATGCTTTGATAATATGCGATCCTGTTTTGTAAGCAAATGGACAGTTGATTGCAATATTGTTGCTTACCACATTTTGTCCACCTCCGTGAATGTAAACTGCTGCATTTTTTGATCCTTTTGTGCCATTTCCAACGTTATAAAACACATTTCCATACACATAGTTTCCCATAGTATAATTGTCTAGATAAGCTCCGTTTGTGGAAATATTTTCGAAGTAATTATGCGCTATTTTATTTCCTCTATTGAAAAACTGATTTCCAGTAGCCAGGTAAACAGCACCACCATCAAAACGATGGTATTTTGGTAAATCGTGGATATAATTCTTTTCTGTTATACAATTATTGGCATATTTCATTTTAACAGCAAAATGTGGCGTGTTGTAGATTTCGTTATTTCTAGCTGAGTTTCCGTTTCCTGAAAGAGTGATTGCTGGCACTTGGGATTTTTGATCAAAGGCAATATCATATATTTCACAATTGCTAACCAAATTGTTTTCATTTATTAGATTAAAGCTCCTTGTTTCATTTCCAAGTTTAACACCCCCCAGCCCCCATACTATAAATATGGCAGTTGTTTACAGTTGAGTTTTGTGCATTTTGAATAATAACTCCCCATTGATTAAAGTTTCTAATGATACAATTTTCTACAAGAATGTTATCGCTTTTGATGCTTATTTCCCCATCCAATTTAGGGCAATTAATGAAAATTGCGTTTCCTCTGCCAAACTCTAAAATAAGACCTTCAATCTTAATGTTAGAAGCTCCTACAACATGAAACATGTTTTGTTCTAGAGTAGATAAAGTAATTGTTTTTTCTTTCACATCAGAAGGAGCGTAGAAGTACAGCAGCATGTGTTCTCTGTCTATGAAATACTCTCCCTCAGTGTCCAATTCTTCTGGAATATTTTCAAAATGAAAATGAGTTACTTTTCTAAAAAAACCTAATCCCCTGTTTGAACCTGAAGCCAATTTGATTCTTCTATTTTCAATAGTTTTAATTTTTGTGTATTCCCATTCCCATGAAGCTGATAAGACACCGTCTAACCAAATCTTTTCATCGTTTTTTTTGTAAAAGTTCCATTGACTACCACGGTCAAAAGCTACTTCAAATGTTCCGCCACCATTTTCTAAGAACTCTTTATTTGAATACCACTTATTTTGTTTTTTTTGCCCTTTTTCAATAACATTTGTTAAAGAAACAGCTCCTTTTATAAATACATCTTTAAACCTGCCATTAAATTGATTGATGTTGTCATAATACTCATTATCTTCGTCATTATTTGGCCATCGTGACAAATGCATTCTTTGATGACCTACCCAAAGCATCGCGGGAGTTGTGTAATATGGGTTTTTATCAAAACCATACCCGTGTTTTACAAAGTCTCCTAAATCCGATTTTTTGATCGAAGTCTTTTTTAAGTCTAATACTTTGATTTTACTAGCAGCTTTTTCATCAACCAACTGAAAAGGCGCCTTGTTGGGATTAAAGTTTTTAAATTCATTTAAATCTAAAATATGTCCCCCAAAAAATCGAGCATTATTTGGGTTTTCAGCTTTGATAACCAAAGGATTTTTTTTTGTACCACTTAAATATTTTGTTATCCTGATGGGTTTGTCAATTTTATAATTTCCATCTTTAATTATAACCTCAATTCCTTGTTTAGGGTATCCGCTCCTCTTTATCTGTTTGTCAACAGCGCTTAGAGCTTGATGGATAGTAGCATATTGGTGCTTCCCATTGGACTTACTTGAAACATAATATTTTTTTTGAGCACTGAGTTTTGAATAAATTAATAATAATCCAACTAAAAAAAATAGCTTGATAAAAGGTTGAGTTTTCATCTTTTTTTAGAAGAGGAGTTATTCTTCAACATTTGATACTTTAAACCCAAACACATATTGCGATTTTAAATCATTAATGGTAATTGATGAAATATCTATTACAATGCCGTAACTTGTTTCTTTGTATGGTAATGATTTTTCACAACCCATTAGTTTTACTTCTGTCTTATTTGTCGTTTTAACATCTTTAATTAAAATATTTATATTCTTAGGCCATTCGGGAGCAAAAACATACAAATTGTTTTGTTTTTTTGTAAACCAAAATTCTTTTACAGCATTTCCCATCTTTGGATTAATTGTCATTTCATATATTGGAAACCCAGCATGAAAATCATTTTTGGTAAAAGATGGGATCATTCCTGAACTCCATTGTGCATCCTTTATCCATTGTTTAGTATCATAAATTCCTTCGCCATAAACAGAAAGCCAGTTGCCAATTTCAATTAATCGTTGTTGCATAATTACCGGAATAGTTCCATCGGCATTTGGGCCAATGTTTAACAACAAATTACCACCTCTACTCACGATATCGATCAACATAAATATAAGTTCTTTATCTGTTCGATAATCATCAATATTTTCAATACGATTAATGCCAAAAGACATACCGATTCCTCTGTTTTCTTCCCAAGGAATAGTGCCATCAGCAAAACCAGAGCCGTATTCCGTGGTGTAATACCCCCCATGTTTACCTCTAACTTTTCCCCATCTGTCATTAAAAACCAACTCATCTTTGTTGGCTGCATTATTCAATGCCCAAGATAAAAATGGTAGAGTCCTCCATTTTTTGTAATCCATCCACCAATCTCCATCTGAAAATAACAATGCTGGTTCATAATTGGTAACAAGTTGCTTTAACTGAGGTAGCATTACCTTATCGATATATTTATCTAAACCCTTTTGAGCAGCAAAAATTTCTTCATCAGAAAATTTATTCTTTTTTGCAATACCGTCTTTAAAGTTAACAGCCATGCTGCCTTTACTCAAAATCGCCTGCTGTTCTTTGGGCCAATAAGGGTTGTACCAATCCCAAATAGAGTAATACAGCCCCATTTTTAACCCCACATTTTTTACTGCAGATGTTAAGTCGCCAACCAAATCTCTTTTTGGTCCAGATTCAACTGAATTCCAAGCCATTTCATAGCTTTCACTGGCCTCAGTGCTTGGAAATAAACAATACCCATCATGATGCTTTGAAGTCAATACTACATATTTTGCACCTGAGCGTTTAAAAATATTTGCCCATTCGTCTGGGTTGAATAATTCTGCCTTAAACCCATCTTTGAAATTTGAATAATGATAATCACTCCCATAATTTTCATTGTGGAATTTTGTTATCGCAAAATGTCTTTCTCTCCGACTTTTTTTAGCTGTAGTAGGGTCTTCATTTAAAGCATTCCAATACCACTCGGCATAGGTACCTTTATTAGTGTAACCAGGGACAGAGTATAATCCCCAGTGAATAAATATTCCAAATTTGGCATTGCTAAACCATTGCGGATTTTTTCTTTTATCTATAGATTCCCAATTTGGTTGATAAGTTTGCTGACTGAAAATCGATGTTGTAAAAACGATTGTCAATAAAAGATTATATTTATATGTAGACATTTTTAAAGTTCTTTTAGATTTCATCAAAATTAAATATCATAATTTCTTAACACAAGGTTATAATTTACAATGAATAACACAAATAATACAAGTTAAAAAAATATTGCAGAATTTATGTTAGTAATTGTTTCAATTGAGATAATTAAATTTTGAAAATTATTGAAAATTTAAATATGTAATTTAAACTAAATCAAGTGAGTATTAGAACCCTTAGTTCTGTTGTATTTCTAGCATTCCTTGCGCTCAAAGATTCTTCTGTAGTAGCTCAAGAAATTGAAAAAACAAATGGCAAAGACTGGAATATACCAAAATCACCACTATGGAATGAATTGATTAAAGAGTCAATTCCTGAATGGATAATTGATGCCAAATTTGGAATGTACACGCATTGGGGAATCTATTCTGTACCAGCACATGGTGGACCAGATTATGTAAAGGAGTTGTATTCCCCTAATGCAGTGGATAGAAAGGGAGTAAAAAAGTATCATGAAAAAAAGTATGGTCCAATTGAAGATTTTGGATACAAAGATTTTTTACCAATTTTTAATGCCCCAAAGTTTGATGCACAAGAATGGGTGTCAATTATGAAAAATGGAGGTGCTAAATTTGGTGGAATTTGTCTAGCGCATCATGATGGTTTTTGTTTATGGGACTCTAAATACACCAAATGGGATTCAATGGATGCGGGCCCAAAAAGAGATATTTATGGAGAAATTGCTAAAGAGGTTAGAAAAACAGATATGAAGTTATTGGCAACATTCCATATGGCAAGAAGTTATGGTTATATGTTTAGTAAAGATCATACAGCAGAAGAGCGCAAAATTTGGGATATTTATGATGAAAAAAATGATTGGATTTATCGTAATCCTCAAACTGAATCAAAAGAAAATTTTGCTGCTGAATGGGCTAATAAAGTTCGTGAGGTAATTAACAAATATCGCCCAGATGTACTTTGGTTTGATGGTTTGTCTAACTCTATAAAAAAGGATGAAGTTCCACAGGATACCATAGTAAATATATTTCAAGACTATTACAATTTAAAAGGAATAGATGGTGATGAGGTAGTGGTTTGTAACAAATTGCCAAGCAGTAAAGTTTGGAATTTCCCTCTAGGTTTTGGCTTGCGTTGCTACGAGAATTGTCGTGATATGGAAGAGAAACCAGAAGGGTATTGGCTATCTGACAGGGCAATTAGTTATCCGTGGTCCTATGTGAATAATAAGAATTATAAAGATAAAGCGCCTTATCATATCCGAAGTCTAATTGATATGGTCAGTAGAGGTGGAATAATGTTGATGTCTTTAACTCCAAGAGGCGATGGTTCTATAGACCCTCAAGAAATTGAAATAATGAAGGGAATTGGTTTTTGGTTGAATACAAATGGAGAAGCTATATATGGAACTAGAAAATGGAAGGTTTCATCAGAGGGCACCGCCGAAATGCTTAAATATGTTGAACGTAAAAAATCCTATCGTTGGACTTTTAGAGAATTAGGAGCAACTGATGTTAGGTTTACAAGAAGTAAAGACAATACCAAGTTGTTTGCCATTGTTTTAGGAAATCCTGAATCGGGAACTTATACCATTAAATGTCTAAACAAGGATGAAAAAATAGCTACAGGTGGTATTTCAAAAATTTCACTGATTTCCACAAATGAAGTTGTTCATTGGAAACAAACTGAAGAAGGATTGACCATCGAATTTCCAAAACAAGGAATTAACGATATTGCCAATGCGTTTAGAATTGAAATAGACGGCAGACTTGAATATTAAAAAATACACAGCAATTTTTAGCAATGAAATATATAGTTTGTGAAAAACCTGGAGAGTTTCTGTTAAAAGAGAAAGAAGCGCCAGTTAGAAAAGAAAATGAAGCCTTATTAAAAATTAATATGGTTGGAATTTGTGGTACCGATTTACATGCTTATGCCGGGAATCAGGCATTTTTTACCTATCCGAGAATTTTAGGGCATGAGTTGGCCTCAGAAGTTTTAGAAATTGGAGAAAATGAAAAAGGTATCAAGAAAGGAGATAAGGTTGTAGTTATGCCTTATATAAGTTGTGGTGAGTGTATTGCTTGTAGAAAAGGCAAAACAAACTGTTGCACAAATATTTCAGTTTTAGGTGTTCATGATGATGGTGGAATGCAGGAGCAAATTTCTGTTCCAGTAGATATTTTGTTGTCAGTAAACCACTTGTCAAATGACCAAATGGCAATAGTAGAACCATTAGCAATTGGTGCTCATGCCTTGAGGAGATCTAATATTTTAGCTGGAGAAACTATAGCAGTAATTGGTTGTGGGCCAATTGGAATTGGCATAATTAAATTAGCACAAATTGCCGGAGCTAAAGTCATTGCAATAGATACGAATGAACAACGTTTGAAATTTGCTAAGGATCAAATTGGAGTTGATTATATTTTGAAAGCTGGAGACAGTACTATTAAACAAGTAATAAAAATTACTAATGGAGACTTGTGTGATGCTGTTTTCGACGCTTCAGGAAATAAATATGCTTTAGAGTCATGTCCGGATTATATGTCGCATGGAGGAAGATTTGTATTAGTTGGTTTGTATAAGGGAGAGCTAACTTATATGCATCCAAAAGTGCATGCTAAAGAAATGACTTTAATGTGTAGCCGAAATGCTAATATTGAGGATTTTGAGCACGTAATTAGTGTAATAAATCAATTTCCAACAGAGTCATTTATCACTCATAACGTTTCGCTTACAGAAATGATAGAAGATTTTGACAGTTGGCTGGATCCAGAATCGGGTGTGATGAAAGCAACTGTAAATTTTAATTCATAAATTTAAATAAAGAATAATTAAATTGTAGAGTAGTGACATTTAAAAAGATTATGCTGCAGTTAGTGCCCAAAGGGGTTTTAAGATTTTCACAGGCCACAAATTTTAATTTGGCATGTGGTTATGGCGAATCTAATGTAGCAGTTTCATTAGCTAATTTCGGAATAGATGAAGATTTTACTGAACTGGAAATGAATGCAATGAAAGTACTAGATATTATAAAATCTTTCAGGAGTTAAGATGCAGAAAAACTATTTACAAATAGACCCAAGAGACAATGTAATTGTTGCAATAACCAATCTAGAAAAAGGGCTTTCTACAAAAATAGGTAAGCAAAAAATTGTCTTGAAAGAGGACATTAAGCAGAAGCATAAATTCGCTCTAAACGATTTTGCAGTAGATGATGAAATATTTATGTATGGTTTGCTAATTGGAAAGGCTATCCAGCCAATTAAAGCAGGCAGTGCAATTACTACTTTTAATGTAAAGCATTCATCTGCTGAGTATTCCGAAAAAAATAAAAATTACAATTGGGTTACCCCGGATATTTCAAAATTTGATGGACGTACATTTGATGGCTATCATAGATCAGATGGCAAAGTAGGAACAGCTAACTTTTGGCTGGTAATTCCATTGACTTTCTGTGAGAACAGAAATTTAGACGTGATTGAAGCTGCGCTCTCTGAAAAGTTGGGGTATCAAACCGCAAGGGACTTCGCAGTTAACACTGATGCCTTGATTGAGCAGTATAAAGCAGGTGCTACTTTAGACGAAATTTTAAATACACCAATAATAAATACGGCAGAAGAAATCATTAAAAATAGACTATTTCCAAATGTAGATGGTATCAAGTTTTTAAAACATGACGGTGGATGTGGCGGTACTCGCAAAGATGCTGAAGTGTTATGCCAGTTGTTAGCTGGATATATCACAAATCCTAATGTTGCAGGAGCTACAATTTTAAGTTTGGGTTGTCAGAATGCTCAAGTTGAAATGATGCAAAAATCATTGAACGATTTTGATCAAAATTTTAAAAAACCCGTTTACATTTTAGAGCAACAAAAGATTGATAGTGAAAGAAAGCTCATAGAAGAAGCAGTAAAACGCACTTTTTTAGGATTGGTTGAAGCAAATAAGATAGTAAGAAAACCAGCACCTCTAAGCAAACTGGTATTAGGCTTGGAATGTGGAGGATCGGATGGTTTTTCAGGTATTTCTGCAAATCCAGCTTTAGGTTATTGCTCTGATCTGTTAGTTGCATTGGGTGGTTCACCTGTATTGTCTGAATTCCCAGAGTTAAATGGTGTTGAACAAGAAATTATTAACAGATGTGAAACCAAGGTACCTGCTCGAAAGTTTTACAAAATTATGCGTGCCTATTCAGCGGCAGCTGTAGCAGTTGGTTCTGGTTTTGAAAGCAATCCTTCACCTGGAAATATTAAAGATGGTTTAATTACTGATGCGATGAAATCGGCAGGAGCCGCTAAAAAAGGTGGAACTTCTCCAATTGTTGATGTTCTGGATTACACAGAACAAGTTAAAAAACCAGGATTAAATTTATTGTGTACACCAGGAAATGATGTAGAGAGTACAACGGGACTTGCTGGTTCTGGTTGCAATATTACCGTGTTTACTACTGGATTGGGAACTCCGACGGGAAATCCTATTACACCAGTGCTAAAATTGTCAAGTAACACAGATCTCTACAATCGCATGAATGACATAATTGACATTAATGCAGGAACAGTGATAAGTGGCGAAGACTCCATTGAAAGTATGGGAGAAAAGATTTTGGAGTACATCATAGCTGTGGCTAGTGGGAAGGTTTCATCAAAGGCAATGGAACAAGGGAATAACGATTTTATTCCTTGGAAAAGAGGAGTGTCTTTGTAAATGAAAATTGAAGAAAAATGCATAAATATGAACGTCCTTAATAGAATCACAGTACAGGCTGATTCATATACTGAAAGAATTTTGCAGTTCGGTGAAGGTAATTTTTTAAGAGCTTTTGCCAATTGGATGATACATGAAATGAACCATCATGCCAATTTTGATGCTGGTACAGTGGTTGTTCAGCCAATAGCTAATGGCTTAATAAATACACTTAATGATCAAGATGGTTTATATACCCTATACATGAACGGAATTAAAAATGGCGAAGTTTTAAGCGAACGAAAAGTTGTTGATTGTATACAAAGAGGAATCAATCCCTATGAAGACTTTGATGCGTATTTAGCAATTGCTGAGAACCCGAATCTCAGATTTGTGATTTCAAATACAACTGAAGCTGGTATTTCTTATAATCCCAAAGACAAACTAGAAGATACTCCTCAAGCGAGCTTTCCCGGTAAATTAACAGCATTGTTGTACAAAAGATTCCATTTTTTTAACGGAGCTTCAGAAAAAGGAATGATTGTAATGCCTTGTGAATTGATTGATAGAAACGGAGACAATTTAAAGAAGATTGTACTTCAATATGCCACTGATTGGAATTTAGACAAAGACTTTGTTTCATGGATAAATAATGATAATATTTTCTGTAATACACTTGTAGATCGTATTGTATCTGGATTTCCTAGAGATAAAGTGGATATTATTACAAAAGAATTGGGTTATTTAGATCATTTGATTGTAGAGGGAGAGCAATTCCACTTGTGGGTGATTGAGGCACCAGAGTCAGTGAAAAATGAAATTCCTGCAAAAACCTGTGGTTTAAACATAGTCTTCACAAAAAATATGGAGCCTTATAGAACTCGTAAGGTTCGTATTTTAAATGGAGCTCATACAAGTTTGGTTCCTGTGAGCTATTTATATGGAATTGATAAAGTTCGTGAATCTTTAGAAGACGAAGTTGTTGGTAAGTTTATACAGCATGCTATTTTTGAAGAAATATGCCCTACTCTTGATCTGCCAGAACAAGAGTTAGTTCAATTTTCAAATTCTGTCTTAGAAAGATTTAGAAATCCATATTTAGAACATGATTTGCTTAGTATTTCTTTAAACTCAATGTCTAAATATAAAACACGTGTTTTGCCCTCCGTTTTAGAATATATAAAAAGAGAAAATTCACTTCCAAAGCACTTATTGTTCTCATTAGCTGCCTTAATTGCTTTCTACAGAGGAGACAGAAATGGGGTAAATTTCCCTCTAAAAGACGATCAGTCTGTCTTAGATTTCTTTGCTGATCAATGGGGAGCATCAGATGTAAAAGCTGTTACAAAAGCAACTTTGCAGAATGTAGAATTCTGGGGAATAGATTTAACACAATTCAGTGGTTTACTCGAAAACGTTACTTCAAGCTTAATAGCGATTACTAAGAATGGTATGAAAGAAGCATTGAATGATTTTATGAGGCACTAAAAAATTAAAGCTTATAAAAAATACAATTTAAACTTAAAAAAAGGATATGATTATAGATTCACATCAACATTTTTGGAATTACGAACCTGAAAAACACTCATGGATAGATGATGAAATGTCTGTAATCAGACGCGATTTTCTAAGTGATGATTTACAAAAAGTATTTGATGAAAATGGAGTAGATGCTTGTGTAGCTGTTCAAGCAGATCAAACTACAGAAGAAACCGATTTTTTAATTTCTCTTGCAGAAAATAACAACTTTATTAAAGGTGTTGTAGGTTGGGTAGATCTTAGATCTGAATCTATTGAAGAAGATTTATTAAAGTATAAAAAGTGTGATGTGGTTAAAGGTTTTAGGCATGTAGTTCAGGAAGAGCAAGATCATAATTTTATGTTACGTCCAGAATTTTTGAATGGAATAGAGCTTCTTGGTAAGTATGATTTGTGCTACGATATTCTCATTTTTCCACATCAACTAGGAGCAGCTTTAGAGTTAGTAAAGAAGTTTCCTAACCAAAAATTTGTGATAGATCATATAGCAAAACCTTATATAAAAGATGGCTTTTTTGAAGGTTGGGCAGTTATGATGCGAGAAATTGCTAAAAACCAAAAAGTATACTGCAAAATTTCCGGTATGATCACAGAAGCAGATTATAAGACCTGGACCCCAGAACAAGTTTATCCTTACATGAAGTTGGTACTAGAATCTTTTGGAGCAGGTAGAGTTATGTATGGTTCAGATTGGCCTGTATGTTTGGTTGCCGGCAACTATTCTATCGTTAAGGCTTTGGTTACAGATTTTATTTCAGACCTAAGTCAAGAACAGCAAAATGCTATTATGGGTAGTAATGCCGCTAAATTTTACAACTTAAAATAAATATATAAGATGGATTTAGAATTAAAAGATAAAGTAGTAGTAATTTCTGGTGCTGCCGGAATTAAGGGAAGTATAGGCGAAACGATGTTAGGACATTTGGTAAATGAAGGAGCTATTCCTGCAGTTATTGACAGAAATGATAGAGGTTTTGAATATGTTGAAGAAATTCAGAAAAAAGGAATTGATGCTACATTTTGTAAAACTGATGTGACAGATCCAGACCAGATAGAAAATGCAGTAAATACTATTGCTAAAAAGTATGGTAGAATTGATGTGGTAATCAACAATGTTGGTGTTAACGACGGCGTTGGTTTAAATGCCTCATACGAAGATTTTATGTGGTCGTTGAAACTTAATATGGTGAGTTATTTTTTAGTTGTAAAACATGCGCTACCTTATTTAAAATCTTCAAAAGGAAACATTTTAAATATTGGTTCAAAAGTTGGTCTTACAGGTCAGGGAGGAACTTCGGGTTATGCGGCATCTAAAGGGGGTGTTTTAGGATTAACTAGAGAATGGGCTGTAGATTTAATCAAAGCCGGAATTCGAGTTAATGCAATAATCATTGCCGAAAGTTTTACCCCGGCTTATGCTGCTTGGATTAAAACTTTAGAGAACGGTGAAGAGAAACTAAAATCTATTATAAATAAAATTCCATTAGAAAATAGGATGACTACACCAGATGAAATTGCACACACTGCATTATTCACAATTTCAAATAAGTCCTCACATACAACCGGACAGTTTTTGTTTTGTGATGGAGGTTATGTACATTTAGATAGATCTCTTTTAACAGAGTAGAATTTTTGTTGTACTTTATGTTACAAATGAGGTCATTATCATCTAGTTGTTTGACTATTTTGCGAATATTGATATTGGTGTAAAATGAATAAAATAGCAAAAATCCCAGTCGTTAGAAAAGAGTTACTTTTTCCATTTATAATTATTACCTCCCTATTTGCATTATGGGGAATTGCCAATGATTTAACTAATCCAATGGTTTCTGCGTTTAAAAAGGTAATGCCAGAGCTTTCAAACGTACAGGCATCTTTAGTTCAGTTTGCATTTTATTTTGGGTACTTCTTTATGGCGCTACCAGCAGCTTTGTTTATAAGAAAATATAGCTACAAATCTGGAATTATTTTAGGGTTGATATTATATGCCATTGGTTCTTTTTTGTTTTATCCTGCGGCAGCTTTCGAAGAATTCACTTTCTTTTTAATATCACTTTGGGTAATTACATGCGGATTAGCTTTTTTAGAAACCACTTCAAATCCATTGATTTTATCATTGGGAGATAAAGAAACCTCTACAAGACGATTAAACTTAGCTCAGGCTTTCAATCCAATTGGGTCTTTAACAGGAATGATCATTGCGCAGGTATTTGTCATAAGTGCTTTAAGATCTGACGATTATACAACTGAAGCGTACAATGCTTTATCTGGACCAGAATTGGCAGCTATTAGAGAAAATGATTTGGGGATAATTAGTATTCCCTATATCGGGCTAGGAATTTTGGTCTTATTAATCATGCTCATAATTTTATTTACAAAAATGCCAAAAACTGCAGCTGAAGATAAAATGTCAGTCTATGAATCGTTTAACAAGCTTTTTGCGAATCGTAATTATCTGTTTGGAGTAATAACACAAGCCTTTTATGTAGGTGCACAGATTATGTGTTGGACCTATATCTTTCAATATGTAGATAACCTAAATGAAAGTTCAGTTTCTGATCTTACGGCTACAAATTATAATATTGCGGCGATGATTTCATTCCTAATTGGTCGTTGGATAGGTACCGCATTGATGAAAAACATTGATCCTTCAAAAATGCTAATGCTTTTTGGGATGGGAGGTGTAATTTGTAGTGCAGGAGCTATTTTGCTTCCAGGAATGTTAGGTTTAATTTCATTAGTTTCAATATCCATTTTTATGTCAATAATGTTCCCAACTATTTACGGTATTGCCCTTGAGGGTATGGGAGATGAATCCAAAATAGGTTCTGCTGGTTTAGTTATGGCTATAGTTGGTGGCGCATTAATGCCTGTAGCACAAGGATGGATACTTGATTGGGGAGGAGATGGATTTGCTGATTTGAATATCTTAGGATTTATTCCAGAGGTTAAGTTCTCGTTTATTTTACCATTGATCTGTTTAGCATTTGTAGCAATGTATGGCTACATTACAATTAAAAGGAGTAAGGCTTAATTGTCGATAACTATGAAGACAAAACGATTTTGCTATTCGTGTGATCTTAAAGATGATAATAAGTTAATTGAAGAATACAAAGAGTATCATGCAAAAGGTAACGCATGGCCTGAAATAACTAAGAGCATTAAAGTGGCTGGAATTGTTGATATGGAAATCTACCTTATTGGTAATAGATTGTTTATGATTATGGAAGTTGATGAGACTTTCAATAAAGTCAAAAAAGCTAAAATGGATGCTGCTAATCCAAAAGTTCAGAAATGGGAAAAACTTATGTGGAATTACCAACAAGCGCTTCCGTGGGCAAAAGATGGCGAAAAGTGGATGGAATTGGAACAAGTGTTTAAACTAGAATAGGAATTGATATGATTGAGATTTTAAAAAAATATAGGATTAGGCTGTTTGTAACTCTGTTTTTTATTTTTCACATTAGCGTTCTTGGGCAGACCACTTATTATGTTTCCAATTCTGTTGGAAATGACAACACTGGAAATGGCTCTATAAATTCCCCGTTCGAAACAATCGGAAAAGCCATAAGCGAAATAGATGCGGGCGACACAGTCATCATTAGAGGAGGTGTATATCACGAACAAATCTCAATTGAAAACTTTACATCTTCGAATTTATCACCCACATTGATTAAAAGTTTTGATGGGGAGACTGTAATAATTGATGGAACCATTGTAATAGAAGGCCAATGGAATGATGACAATGCAAATTCATCCATTAAAGTAGTGAATGGCATTGATGACCAAATCACTCAGCTTTTTGTTGGTAACGAACAAATGGTTATGGCCAGATGGCCAAATGCACAGTTTGATATGGATGCTGAGGATGAAAATGGCAAAACTCTTTATATTTTTGATAAACACAGTTGGGCTGAGGGACATGAAAACACAAGTCAAGATGGTCAGCTGTATATCGACGAGAGTAAAAAAGATCCCGGCACAATTGATCTTAAAAATAGCATCGGAATTTTAAATGTTGGATCCTTTAAAACCTTTACCAAACGAATCACCGATCATCATATTATTCAAAATGGAAACGATCTTATTGAATATGATGGGAACTTTGGTAACTCATTCAAAACCAAACATCATTATTTCTTTTTCGAAGGCAAAAAAGAGCTCATTGATGTTCAAAATGAATGGTTTTTAGATGAAGACAATGAAATGCTTTACGTATTACCTCAAAATGGTGTCGATTTAAACAATACTTCTGTCCGTGGAAAAGTTCGTGACTACTCAATACTGATCGACAACAGTAGCCATATTACCCTAGAAGGACTTACATTTTTTGCAACGACATTTAAAGCAGATAACTCAAGTTATTTAAACATTTCAGCTTGCAATTTTTATTATCCTTCTTATTCAAGAAGAATGCTTGGAGAACTGCAAGGTGCGGCTCCAACAATATTGGGCTCATCGGGAACAAAAGAAGTTCATAACAGCACCATAGAAGGTTGCTTATTTATTAATTCAGAGGGCGAAGGTTTAATTATAAAGGGAGATCACAATAAGGTACTCAACTCATATTTTAAAAATATAGATTGGTCAGCAACACAGCTAGACGGATTAATGGTTACTATCAATGTGGTTGGTTACAAAAATGAATTTTCTAATAATGAAATTTACAATACAGGAGCATCTGCAACAGTATGGCCAGGAGAAGCATCTATATTTTCTTATAATATAGTTTCAAATACAGGTCTTGCACAATCTGATGGGGCTGTTTTTCAAGGAACAAAAATTACAGTCAAAAATTCTGTTGTTCATCATAATTTTGTCTATGATACCGAAAAATATGCTTTTCGATATGACGCTCCTGGAGGTAATGCTGAAGAAGCAGGAAGCTTTGGAATTATGCATCACAATATTGCGGATAATACCATGGGACTAATGATCAAGGGAAACAACCAAATCATTGCCAACAACACTGTTATAAACACTATCAATAACCGAAACGACATAATCATTTTAGCTGAAGATTGCTCAAATAATCACACGTGGCTTTATAACAACCTTGCCGAGCGAATAGGCTCACATCGTAGCAGTACACAATTTCAGTTGGCTAATAATGCTCCAATGCCAATTGGCTCTAAGGGTTATATCATGTTTGATAGCGATCAGAATGGCAGTAATGACAGTTGGCGTGAGTGCGTTGGAAGTGACGGTGACATTTTTTCTGGAATTGGTAGTGGTATTTGTATGGATAATATTGACCAACTCACTGCAATTCGAACAGGTATTTCTTATGAATCTGATGTTACTTCGATCATAACATATAACAGTTCAAATAATAAAACCACTGCTAATTATGTGCCAAGCAGCGGTGTTTTGATTGACAAGGGTACTGCCCCAACAAACTCAGTATATATCTCTCCTACGGAACTTAAAACTCTTGATGAATTGGTGCCACAAACGGGTGTAGGTAACTTACCAGATATTGGCGCAATCGACCAAAGTAATTTGTGGACACCAGGGATCGACTGGGTTCCAGAAGAAAATTTCGATATTGTCAATGCACTTACCCTAGCCAATCAAAAGGTTTTCAAAGAAGAAATTTTTGTTTACCCCAACCCAACAAATGGGATCGTAAAGATATCTTCTGAAAATAATGCTGAATATAGTGTATTTGATGTTAATGGAATAACCATTTTGAGAGGTTATGGTAATACAATTGACCTATCCTATTTTCCAAAAGGAGTTTATTTCTTAAAAGTGAAAAAACAAAACTCACGCGTAATTAGTATTTTTAAAAAGTGATATCTTTGAAGACATATGGCATCATTGAATGAACATACACAAAATCTAGACATAAGACTGACAAAACATTTATTGCGTAGAGCTTGCTTCCATTATTCAAAGTCAGATTTAGATCAATATGTTGGAAAAACGGCAGATGAAATTTTGACCCTAATATCGTCACCTCTCACTCATACAATGCTATGGCCTAACGACCCTGTAACAAATGGTAATTTATCTCAGTGTCCTGGTGTACAAGACGGATTTTGGTTAAATTCTGGAAATTGGTCCAATAGTTCATACCCATGTGGTCAAAATCGAAAAAGGAGTTTAGTTGCAGGCTGGTGGTGGTATAATTGCATCAACCAAAACACACTACTTGATAAGTTAACTTGGTTTTTATTTACAACATTTACAATATCGAAAGATGATGGTTCTGGAAAATCAGCTCATTTTTTTGATTATGTCAACCTGCTTCAATTTTATTCTGATAAAAGTGTAAAAGACCTTGCCAGAAAAATCACCTTTGACAATTCTATGCTTTACTATTTAGATAACTCTGATAATAATAAAAATAACCCTAATGAAAATTATGCAAGGGAATTTTTAGAGTTGTTTACAATTGGTAAAGGGGAACAGGTAACTGATGGTGATTATACAAATTACACAGAACATGATGTAGTGCAAGCCGCAAGAGTGTTTTCGGGGATTAAGTTCAAGAACAATAGAAATAATTATGATGCTGATACAGTAAAAACCCCTCATTATCCCTCAGGTATTCCAAAAGGTTATATTAAAACTAATGTGCATGATACAGGTGATAAAACGTTTAGTTATGCTTTTAATAATCAAATAATAACAGGTGGAAATACAACATCCTCCATAGAATCCGAATTAGATGATTTTGTTGATATGATTTTTAATAAAATCGAAACTGCAAAAAACTATATTCGTAAGCTGTATAGAATGTTTGTTCGAAGCGAGTGGGATCAAGAAGTGGAAGACGATATCATCACCCCATTAGCACAACAATTGCAGTCAAATGGATATAACCTCCTTGAAGTTCTTAAAACTCTTCTTAAATCTAAACATTTTTTTGATTTAGATGACACAGATTCTACTAATGAAAACATTGGAGCCATAATAAAAAACCCTCTACAGTTTGCAAATGAATTAATTCAAATATTAGGGATAACTTTACCAGATCCTAATTCCCCACAGACTCCTCAAGGAAGTGGATATAATACTTCAAACGAAAACTTCAGATATTACATTTTTTGGAATGCTTTTTTACATAATTCATTTTTTTCCTCAACTGGCATGACTCCATTTGCTCCGGCAACTGTAGCTGGATATCCTGGTGATTATCAGCCTCCAGCCTACGATAAAGCTTGGTTTAACCCCAATAATATTGTAGCAAGGTACAATACAATTCTCTCATTTATAGGCCAAGATTACAATGATAATTTAGGTAATGGTATTAATAAGATAATTGGAGTCCAATCCACACAAAATGGTGGACAATATTATCAGAGAATTTGGACTTCCTTTGACCCTGTAAATTTTCTTGAAAATACAGTAACAGACCCTTTTGATGCTAATAAAATTATTGAAGAACTTTCAGAAATTCTCTATTGTGAATTAATAGATAGTCCCAGAGTTTCTTATTTTGTAAAGTTTTTAATTCATGATAATGAACCAAATTATGTTTGGTATGATACATGGAATGCTTACAAAAATGGAAATTCAACTGATTCTGAAAACGCTTTGGTAACAATTAAAAATAGATTAGTTGGTCAAGACGGATTGATTCCAAAAATGATAAATGCTTCAGAATTTCAACTAATGTAAAATGAAAAGAAGAGAATTTGTTAAACTTTCATCAACAGCATCTGCTTTGGGACTTTTACCATTTGAAGTTGGGGCAGCACTAAAATTAGCTAATTCAACGATGAATTGTGATGTTTCATCAAGAAAATTGATTTTGATTGAATTGAGAGGTGGTAATGATGGCCTAAATACATTGATTCCTTATGACAATTATGGATATTATAGTTCTGTTTTACGCCCAGATATAAATATTCCTGATGTTAATTTTTCAAATCAGGCAGTAGACACCTTATTGCCGTCAAATCAACAATTGATGTTTCATCCCGCATTGTTAGATGGACAATATAATTCAGGATTTAAAGGGCTTTATCAGTCTGGAATGTTGAGGATTTTACAGTCTGTTGGCTATCCAAGTGCTAATAAAAGTCATTTCGCTTCAATTGATTTATGGTCTACTGGAAATGATGGAAATAGCTGGAATAATGGTAAAGATAGTGGTTGGATGGGCAGGTTTATGGAAGAGGCCTACTCTAATTTGCTACCATCTAATTTTCCGCTTGGAATTCAGTTGGGTTCAAGCAATACCTGGCTTGGATTTCATGCTGAACATGAACATGGTATAGCCATGAATATTGAAGGACAAGATTCTGAGAATTTTTACACAGTTTTAAATGGGCTTTCAGGCCAACCACCATCAAATATTCCAAATAATTCTCATTATGGAGCTGAGTTACAATACGTGGTTGATACTGATGCAAGTGCAAATATTTATTCTCAATCAATACAAAATGCATTTAATGCACCTGGATCTAATAATTTAGTAGCTTATCCAGAAACAGATTTGGCTAATCAGTTGAAGACTGTAGCACGATTAATCCGAGGGGGGATCGAAACGAAAGTTTACATGGTTACTATTGGAGGCTTTGATACTCACAATGCTCAAAATCAAGGTTCTGGGGATATCAATGGTCGCCATTTTGAACTTCTAAATGAAGTTTCCACAGCTGTTGATGCATTTGTCAAGGATGTAAACTCAGATTCTATTGGAGATGATATCATTGGCATAACATTTTCTGAGTTTGGTCGCAAAGCAAAGCAAAATGGCAACTTAGGCACAGATCATGGTGAGATTGCCCCTATGTTTGTGTTTGGGAAACCAGTACAGGGAGGTGTTTCAGGAATAAATGTAGATCTGACTGAAGCCACAAGTAGTAATAATTGGCAGATCAAAACAGTTCAACACGACTACAGACAAGTATTTGCCACTCTTATGCAAGACTTTTTAGGTGCTGAAAATACAGTCGTTGATAATGCATTTTTCGATCAAACCAACAATGAAAGTTTTTCATCTAAAAAAATCCAAGATATTATAAAGCCAAGTCATTATGTGGATTCATCATGTTATGCTCTTAGTAACAATACTACCAATAATGAAACCTTTTGGGCTGCTTATCCCAATCCGGTTTATGACAAGCTTTTTGTTAACCCAATCACAAATAACTCGCAAGTAAAATACGACATATACAACACAAATGGTGGCCTTATTAAATCGGGTAAGTTGGACATGCAACTAGGGTATGCAGCCATAGATATGGTATCATTACCTCAAGGCTTGTATGTTGTAACACTCCAAGCTGATGGTATGCAAGAAAGCAAAAAAGTCATAAAGGCTTAATTGGTTATATTTATTACTTAATATGAATATCCGTAACATATTGATTTTACTTATTGCTATCGGCTGCCAACAAACCCCCAAACCACCCCAAACCGCTGGTCATAGTTGTACCCCCACGCAAAGTCGATTTAATTCATTAGTAAGCAAAACATCGCAAGAGAAACTTGATGTTAATTTAGAGGAGATGGTACTTATTCCAGGCGGCAGTTTTTTTATGGGCGGAGATGATGATCAGGCTTGGCGAGATGAGTATCCAAAGCATCTGGTGGTTGTTGACTCCTTTTGGATGGATGTACATGAGGTAACTAACGCACAGTTTTCTGCTTTTGTTGAAGCAACAGGTTATGTGACTACTGCCGAAAAAGCCGTAGACTGGGAAGAATTAAAAAAAGAATTACCCCCAGGAACACCAAAACCTAATGCGAGCCAATTGGCACCAGCATCATTGGTTTTTGTACCTACAGAAAAGCCCGTAACTTTGCGGGATGTTAGCCAGTGGTGGCAATGGAGACAAGGCGCAAATTGGAGACAGCCTGAAGGCCCAGGCAGTAGTAATGTAGGGAAAGATAATCACCCTGTAGTACATGTTAGCTGGTTTGATGCAGTTGCCTATTGCGATTGGGTAGGCAAACGATTACCAACCGAAGCCGAGTGGGAGTATGCCAGTAGAGGCGGCCTTACTGATGCGGTATATGCATGGGGAAATGAAGACTTACACTCTGGAAAACCAAAAGCCAATACGTGGGAAGGTGCTTTTCCCTATAGAAACGATAAGAGGGATGGCTATTATTTGACAGCACCTGTCCAAAGCTTCCAGGCAAACAACTATGGTTTATATGATATAGCAGGTAATGTATGGGAATGGTGCGCTGACTTATACCACGAAGATTACTATAAAACCTTAGCTGGCAAAACCACCCACAACCCACAAGGACCAAAGACAAGCTTTGACTCCAACGAGCCTTATGCACTGAAAAGGGTAAGCAGAGGAGGTAGTTTTTTATGTCACGACAGTTATTGCAGTGGCTACAGAAACAGTATGCGTATGAAAACCACGCCAGACACAGGAAGTATACATACTGGTTTTAGAGCAGTGGTCTCATTACGCTAAGTGTATTTAAACCATACAGGCAACAATACGATGGTCTAAAGCTCCGCTTTGAAAACTCCACAAACTAAAAAAAAGATAAAGTACGCATAGAGTTTTTTTCATTTTTGTTATTTATACGTGATCGCGATAGGATTCGAACCTATGACCGTCTGCTTAGAAGGCAGATGCTCTATCCAGCTGAGCTACGCGACCGGATAAATACCATTGCAAATCAGCAACTTGCAAAAATATTAGCGGAGAGACTGGGATTCGAACCCAGGCAACACTTTCGCGTTGACAGATTAGCAATCTGCTCCATTACCACTCTGGCACCTCTCCTTAGTTTAAACTAAATCGGTCTCAAAAATACATTATCAGCCGAAAATCGACAACAAATTTGCATACTCAATTGTTACGCTTGTCAAAGTCATCATTTTTACCCTGATTATATTTTGTGATTGCCAACACAATCAATACAATTCCAACAGATAAATAAAAGAAAAACACCATCTATTTTAGTTTGACTGCTGTTCCGTATGCCAACATTTCAGAGGCACCTTGCGCAACAACAGACGTAGTGAATCGAACATTCACTATCGCATCAGCATCAAGTTTTTTTGCGTCACTTATCATTCGTTGTAGGGCCTGTTCTCTAGCATCTGCTTGAAGCTTTGTGTATTCTTCAATTTCACCTCCTACTATATTCTTCAGGCTTGCAAAAATATCTCTGCCGATATTTCTACTTCTGACAGTACTTCCTCTAGCAATTCCTAATGTTTCTGTAATGGTTTGGTTTGCAACGGTTTCAGTGTTGGATAATATCATATTTAAATGTCTTTGGTTAATGCTTTCACAATTTTATTATGCGCATAAAATTCTTTAAAAATCACTTTTAAAGATGTGTAGGATGGTACAGCAATGATCATTCCCAAGGGACCAAACAATAGACCCCCGGTAAGAATCACAATAAATATTTCGAGTGGATGTGACTTGATAGACGCAGAAAAAACAAAAGGCTGCGTCAAAAAATTATCAATCAACTGACCAATTGCAAATCCAATAAATACATAGATGGTCTTGGGAAGAGTTTCAGTTGCAAAACTGGCATCGAGATGACTAGTCATGGTTAAAAAAACCATTAAAAAAAAACCGATGATTGGTCCTAAAAACGGAATAATATTTAGCAGTGCACAAACCAGTGATATTGTTACTGCATTTGGTATACCGATTATTAACAAGATAATAGTGTAGATGAAGAATAAAACAGTAATCTGTATGAGCAATCCGATGAAATATCTCGATAATAGATTTTTAATTGAAAGTATTGACTTTTCAACTCTTGAGATGTTTTTTTCAACTATAAAAACCATGACCATTTTCTCAAATAAACCACTGTCTTTTAAAAAGAAAAATGATATAAAAATGACTGAAAATACACCAATTGTAAACCCACTGAGTCCATTTAAGATTGTATTTATGGTGTTTGGCAGAAAGCTGTAATCAAACTCAGCCAAGCTTCGATCGACCCAACTCTGTAAGTTAATTCCGTATTTACTTAGATATAAACTGAGTTCATCGATAAGTTGTGTGGCAGTAGCCTCAAAGGCAGTTACATTGAGGAGGGAAAGGTTTTTTGCTTGTTCAAAAATCACAGGAAATAGCAAACGTGCAATGCCAAAAAATGTCATCACCAATATCGCAATTGTTGTTAGCGAGGATAATGTGTTACTAAATTTAATTTTCTTTAAAAGAAGTGTTATAGGTCGCCCAATGAGTGATACGACTGCTGAAATTATAATGTAGAAAACAACCGACTGTATGGAAACAGTTACCTCATATAGCCCTATCAAAAGTACAATGATGAGAAAGGCTCTGACAATTGAATTGGTCAATTCTTTTGGATTCATAGTTTAAAGATAAGTTTTTTACATATATAATTGTGAAAGACTATGACATGCGATAATTCCTGCAGTCTCAGTACGCATTCGTTTTGTTCCAAATGTGATGGCTGTGACATTTTTATCAGCTGCAGCTTTGATTTCTTCAGTACTAAAATCACCCTCTGGACCTATAAAAATAGATATCGATTTATGAGCTAACACTTGACTATCTAAGATCACTTTTTCTGTGTCATGACAGTGAGCGATAAAAGCTTTGCCCTCCAATTGCTTCAATGCACTGAAAAAGTCGCAAAAAGGATGAATCACTGGGAGATAAGCACCCAAAGACTGTTTCATGGCAGCAATAGCGATTTTATGTAAGCGTTCTCGCTTAACTAGTTTTCGTTCGCTTTGCTGACAAATGATAGGGGTGATGGCATGAACGCCAATTTCAGTAGCTTTCTCAACAAACCATTCCATACGATCATTGCTTTTTGTAGGTGCAATGAATAAGTGTAAGTGATAAGGATCTGAAGGGATCTTTTTGTATTGATTGACAACTGCTGTACATTGTTTGTCGTGGACTGATGTCAATGTTCCCTCGAATCTATACCCAACACCATTGACAATTGTGATTCCATCTCCGATTTTTTTTCTTAAAACTTTGTATAAGTGCTTGCTTTCAATTTTATCGAAATGAATTTCTTTGTCTTCTTTTGTTAATGTGGGAATATAAAACTGTTCCATTACAATGGCATTCTAGATTGTGCTTGTCGATCCAATGCACCAAATGTATTGTTTTGATATTTGAAGTAGCCAGCAACTGCAATCATTGCTGCATTGTCTGTTGTGAAGGCCAGAGGTGGGATAAAAACATTCCAATCCATTTTTTTTGACAATGCCTGTCGAAGTCCAGTGTTTGCTGAAACACCTCCACCAATGACAATCTTTTTAATCCCTGTTTTGTTGACTGCTTTTTCAAGTTTTTCCATCAAGATATTAATAAGAGTGTGTTGTACCGAAGCACATAAATCATCTCTATGATTTTGAATATAATGTTCATCCAGTTGCTGTTGTTTTCTCAGATGATATAAAACACTGGTTTTAAATCCACTAAAACTAAAATCCAGGGCTGAAACCCTTGGAGTTGGAAATGGAATGTTTGCTTTTCCATTTTGTGCATATTTGTCGATTAAAGGCCCAGCAGGATAGGGTAGTCCAATCATTTTACCTACCTTGTCAAAGGCCTCACCAACAGCATCATCTAATGTCTGCCCAATTACTTCCATTTGGTTTGGACTACTGACTAAAACTAACTGTGTGTGACCCCCCGAAACAGTAAGCCCTAAGAATGGAAATGAGGGATTTGGAATGGATTTTTCAAAGTGAACAAGCAAATGCGCTTGCATATGATTGACTTCTATCAATGGCACATCTAATGAGAGTGCAAATGATTTTGCAAAAGAATTTCCGACCAACAGCGAACCAACAAGTCCTGGCCCCAAAGTGTATGCTACTGCATTTACCTCTTTTTTGTCGATATTTGCTGTACGAAGTGCTAGGTCGACTACTGGAATGATATTTTGCAGGTGAGCACGAGCAGCCAACTCGGGGACAACACCCCCGTATTGTTTGTGAACTTTTTGACTGGAAATTATATTCGATTTAATATGCCCGTCAACGAGGACAGCAGCTGCAGTATCGTCGCATGATGATTCTATTCCGAGTATGACAGGCATGATTCTTGTTTGATGCACAAAGTTAACACATTGGTTTGACCCAAAAACACTGGCGTACCGCAAAAAAAATTACAGTCATGAGTATTGGTCTTACCATGTTCTCATTTATCTTATTTTTTTCTCCAATTGGTCAATCTGCTTTGAACTCATTGGTAAAGAACAAACTTATCAATGATTTTGATGTTGACCTCTCGATTGGTTCCTTTTTTATGAATCCTGTTGGCATGAGCTCATTTAAAGACTTGCTCATAAAAGATCACAAAAATGATACCTTGATTTTTGTAAATCAACTCGAAATTGAGTCTCGTCACTTTGGTGGTTTCATCAATAATGACATCTATTTGGGCGAAGTTACTGTTGATTCTTTTTTGCTGAATCACGTCAAATATATTGATGAAAGCCTATCCAACTTCGATATTTTTTTAGAAAAATTAAATTTCTCAAAAGGGGCGAAGTTCAGTGCAAGTCAAGTCAATCTTAATGAAAGCAGGCTTCAATTTCTGGATGAAAATGATATCGATTCTAGTTATCAAATCATTTCCAATCTTAATGCAAATCTCATTGATATTTCTTCTAAAAGTGCTGATTTTTCAGCAGTGATTGAAGAAATGAGTTTATCTGTTGAGGATTATGCTTTGGACATCATTCATTCCAATGCTTCATTTTCAATAGTTTCAGGCGCTGCCAAAATTGAAAATTTAAATGTTACCACTCCATACTCAGTAATCATTGCTGACCTTTCTATGCGATTTCCAGTAGTTGGGATACAAGATCCATTCAATGATATTTTTATTGATGCTAATGTACAAAAGTCTACCATCGGAATCGAGGATATTCGTTCTTTTGTTCCAAAAATTTCAGGCTCGGATAGCTTTCTTATAGACGAACTTACTTTTTCTGGAACAGCTAACAAGTTTTCAATGGACTCTCTTCGACTTGCTCTTCCATACAGTAATTTTTCAGGTTCAGTTTCTTTCAACAATTCAGAAAAAACTTCAAAACTAATAATAGATAACCTAATTATTAACCCAAAAGATATGTTAGCATTTATGCCTAGATTGAAGCAATCACAAGTAAAATTTCTACAACATTTGGGAACCTCAAAAATGACTGGAGAGATGACACGTCACTTCTCCAATCACAAGATTGATATGGCGCTCTACACCTCATTTGGTCTTTTGAAAGTTGATGTTGATTTTCAAAAAAAGGATTCTCAATCGCCTTTATTTTACGATGGAAAGTTTCGTGGAAATCAATTTGACATGGGAGGTTTACTGAAGCAAAATACTTTAGGTGTTAGTGACTTTTCATTTCTTGTAAAAGGAAAGGGCCTTCAACTCAATCAGCTTGACACAGATCTAAGTGGGCATTTTTCATCCTTTACCTTTAGAGACATTAAACTTGATACTATTTCAGTAAACCTCGATGCAAAAAATGGACAAATTCTTGGGTCAGTTGATATCAATGATAGTGAAGCAAAAATACAGGTGGAGGGTGTGTTTAATGCAAATGACTCCCTTGACAAATTGTCAGCATTTGCGGAGGTGAATCAACTAAAACTCAAAAGCATTTTTCCTTCTACTTTTAAAGAGGAAAGAGATTTTTCTGGAAATTTTGAAATTGTTAATCTTGGAAATCAAGTAAATGAATTCATTGGTGATATCAAGGTAAATTCTGTGCAAATCAGTATGGATGATCAGCCATATTCGTTTGAAGACTTTACAATTCAGTCAAGAGTCAATAAAGATTTACGCTTTTTAAATTTTCAATCTGTAGATTTTATGAATGGGTTGATTTATGGCAGATTCGAATTGTTGGATATAGAAAAAATGCTTCGTAATTCTTTTGGAAGCTACTTTTCCAATTATCAGCCAATTGAAGTTAATCAATCCTCATTTATGAACTTTAACATTAACTTAAAAGAGAAGTTTTCTGGAGCTTTTCTAGAACAAATTACAATTCCTGATGATTCTTTCTTTCGGGGCAAGCTCAGTGCTGATCCGAATGATACATTTTTTCAGATCGATATCCCTAAAATTAGTTTTGAGAACAACAACTTTTCAGAGGTTCGTTTTACAATGGACAATGGCAATCCTTTTTACAAAACCAACCTGCAAATTGGTCAGGTGAACGGAGAAGACTTTAACTTGGATCAGTTCTGGTTGATCAATTCGGTATTTGATGACAAACTGTACTTTAGAGCAGAATTTGAAAACAATTCATTAGCTAGCGATTTGAATTTTTTTGCTACACTCAATGAAAAACAAGAGTTAGAGTTTGGCATTCAGCCTTCATCAATTGCTTTTCAGTCAAAGCATTGGAAGATTAATCACCTTGATACCAGAACGAGCAAATTACTGCTAACAAAAGATGGTTTTGAGATTGGCTCTACTGTTTTTTCAAATAATGAATCAGCACTTCATTTTTCATTTTATCAACAGGCTTCACAACGATTAAATTTACTTTTTGAAAACATAAATCTCTCTGACTTTATTTCACCAAAACCAAAGAGAAATATTAGTGGAATAACAAACGGTATCCTAGACATTACTTTTGATAACGATCAATTTGGAGGAGAGGTCGATGTTAAAATTGACTCTATGATGTTCAACAATACAATGTTAGGAGATGCACTTGTTTCGTTGAGTTCTACCCAAGACCAAGAAGCTTATAAATTGTCATTCAACATTATCGATGATGGTTTTTTGACAAGCTCTATTGAGGGTCTGATTTCATCTGAAAATGAGAACAACCTCAATCTTAACGCCACTTTTCAGTCATTTCCAGCAGCTATTCTTGATCAGTTGATTGGAAATGCTATGACAGATGTTCAGGGACAGATTGACGGCTCTGTATCTATCGAGGGCAAATGGAGCCAGCCAATGTTGCAGGGTGAGTTGTTTTTGGATGGATTTGAATTTTCTGTTCCATACTTAAATGTGGGATATGGTCTTGTAGATGGATCGACCTTAAAGGTAAGTCCAACATCTTTTGCGTTTGAGCCAACGACTTTGATCGATAGATTCAATTCAACCACAGCTTCTTTTGACGGAACAGTTCTTCACCAAAACTTTAAGTTCTTCAACTTGGATATGAACTTTACGAGTCCAAACTTTCTCATTCTCGACACAGATGATAGCTATGATAATAACTATTATGGGAAGGCGTTTTTCAATGGAAATGCGCGTATTCATGGACCAACCCAATCTCTGACTTTTGACCTTGATGGCAGCTCAGCAGAAGGCACAAACATTGTTATTGCAGTTGATAACAGGGGTAGTATTGAGGATGTTTCATATCTAAAATTTGTTGATAAAAAAGCAATTAAAAATGCTGACAATCAAACAAGTTTTCCCAGTTTGATAAAGGGTTTGACACTTAATTTTGATTTGTCAATTACACAAGATTCCGAGTTAGAGCTTATGTTTGACAGTGATGCGGGAAGTACGCTGAGTGGTTCGGGCGTTGGAAGTATTCTAATGGAAATAAACACAGATGGAAATTTTAATGTATTTGGAGATTTTATTGCCTTAAACGGAATCTACCAATTCAAAAATTTTGGCATCTTAGAAAAAGAATTTCGTCTTGAGCCTGGCGGAACAATTTTATGGAATGGTAATCCACTGGATGCTCAATTAAATTTACAAGCCATATATGAAGTCCCTGGTGGGGCAAATCCAGCTATTTTGCTGGAAAATCCAGGACTGAATAGAAAAATCCCAACAGATGTAAAAATTAATTTGACAGGAAGTATTATGCAACTTGAAGCACCTAGCTTTTCGATCGATTTTCCAAATACATCTGCAAATGTTCGAAACGACCTTGCTTACAAACTCGATGATGAAGAGCGCAGACAAATCCAATCGATATCCTTGTTATCGCAAGGCGTTTTTATCAGCGATTTATCACTTTCAGCCATAACTGCACAAGCACTAACGAACAACCTTTTTCAAAAAGCATCAGGTGTTTTTGAATCTATATTTTCTGGAGATGAGGAGAAGCTTAAACTCGGACTAAATTATTTGCAAGGTGATCGTAACTCTGAATCAATCGCACGTACACGCGATCGACTGGGTTTGACATTGGTCACCAAAGTGTCAGATCGGTTGCTGATCAATGGCAAGCTCGGCGTTCCGTTTGGTGGTGTTGAAGAAACAATCATTGTTGGGGATGTCACAATTGAGTTTTTATTGAGTAAAGATGGTGCACTTCGTGCACGTATCTTCAACAGAGAAAATGAATTTCAATACTTCGGGGATGAGTTAGGATATACGCAAGGCATTGGTCTATCATATCAGGTAGAATTCGATGATTTTAAATCTTTGATTAAGAAGATTGTAAAAAAGAACGCGATTTGATGAAAAATGTTGATTTTAGATACAATTTTCACCACTTTTATTTATGAATCTTCAATTTCTAATAATATCAATGATTTCAGAAATATAGTTTGTAATTTCGTCATTATTATATGCCTATAAAACCAAAACATATTGCTGTACTGACCTCTGGGGGAGATGCCCCGGGAATGAACGCTGCGATACGATCTGTTGTTCGCAGTTGCTCTCACTTCAATCTAGAATGCTCTGGTGTATATCGTGGATACCAAGGCTTGATTGAGGGTGACATTCGCTCATTAAACCCAAGAAGTGTAAACAACATCATTAACAAGGGTGGCACAAAACTTAAATCTGCCAGATCACTAGATTTTCACGACAAAAAGGGTAGGCAAAAAGCTTATGAAAACCTGAAAAAGCACAGCGTTAATGCTTTGATTGTCATTGGAGGTGATGGTAGCTTTACTGGAGGGATGATTTTTGAACAAGAGCATAAGATTCCAGTGATTGGTGTTCCAGGAACAATTGATAATGACATCTATGGCACCTCCCATACCATAGGTTATGATACAGCTCTAAATACAGTTGTTGAGGCGATTGACAAAATCAGAGATACAGCCATTTCACACAATCGATTATTTTTTGTTGAGGTCATGGGACGAGATGCAGGTCATATTGCTTTAAATGTAGGAATAGGAGCTGGCGCAGAGGAAATCTTAATCCCCGAGGAAAATCTTGGTCTTGATCGCTTATTAGAGTCATTAAAGAGGAGTAAAAAATCAGGAAAATCCTCAAGCATCGTCGTCGTTGCAGAGGGTGATAAGATTGGTAAAAATGTATTCGAACTTGCAGAACACGTTGAACAGAATATGCCTGACTATGACGTCAGAGTTTCTGTATTGGGTCATATTCAGCGGGGTGGTACACCATCTTGTTTTGATCGGGTTTTGGCAAGTCGCATGGGTCTCAAAGCTGTCGAGTGTCTCATCGATGGTGTTAGTGGACATATGGTAGGCATTCAAAATGGGGAAATAATCTTAACCCCACTCAACAAAGCCATCAAAGGAAAATCAGAAATTAAACGCGAACTCATCAGAGTTTCAGACATTATGACACTCTAATTAATCAATACAAAAAAACAACTATGTCAACACTTAAATTAGGAATTAATGGATTTGGACGAATTGGTAGAATGGTTCTTCGTGCATCATTGCAAAATGACAATGTCGAAGTCGTAGCCATTAATGATCTACTTGATGTCGAACACCTTGCTTATCTTTTAAAATACGATTCTGTTCATGGTACTTGCCCAGCTTCAATCGAAATTAAAGGTGGTAACCTTATAATCGATGAAAAAACTGTTCGAATCACAGCAGATAGAGATCCACAAAATTTAAAGTGGGACGAGGTCGGAGCAGAAATCATTGCAGAGTGTACAGGAATTTTTACAACTCTCGAAAAGGCGAAACTTCACATTGACGGTGGTGCAAAAAAAGTAGTCATTTCTGCACCATCTGCTGACGCACCAATGTTTGTGATGGGGGTGAATCATATTGATGCTACATCTTCAGACATGATTGTTTCCAACGCTTCTTGTACAACAAACTGCCTTGCTCCATTGGCGAAAGTATTGCATGATACTTTCGGAATTGCAGAAGCCTTGATGACAACAGTTCACGCTGTAACAGCTACGCAAATGACTGTCGATGGGCCTTCACTTAAAGACTATCGAGGGGGTCGCTCATCGTTGCTCAACATCATTCCTGCATCAACTGGAGCTGCCAAAGCAGTAACAAAGGTGATTCCATCATTGGTTGGTAAAATTACTGGAATGGCATTTCGAGTACCTACTGCAGATGTTTCTGTCGTTGACCTAACAGTGAAGCTTGAGAAAAATACAAGCTACGATGAGGTGATGGCTGCTCTTGAAAATGCCTCTAATACTTCTATGAGTGGAATATTAGGGTTTACCAGAGAATTGGTTGTTTCACAAGACTTTATTGGAGATGTAAGAACATCAATTGTTGATGCCAATGCAGGGATTCAACTCAATGGAACATTCTTCAAAATTGTATCTTGGTATGATAATGAAGCAGGTTATTCTAACAAATTGATTGACCTCGCACTACACGTTCAAGCCCTATAATATAATCTAAAACTATGAAACTTATTATTGATAGTGGGTCAACAAAAACCGATTGGATTGCTATTGATGTTTCAAACAATATTTTGCTAGAGACACATACACTTGGCTTAAATCCTCAGGTGCTGACAGAAGCAATCATTGAAGAGCGAATCATTAATAATTACGATTTGTATCGTGTTAGAAATGAGGTTGACTCCATCAACTTTTATGGCGCAGGTTGTGGCACAGAGCCACCGCGAAAATTGATCGGTGATGTTTTAAAAAGTATTTTTCAAAACGCATCTATTTCTGTTAAGGAAGACACTTTTGCTGCTGTATATGCAATCACTAAGCCAGGGGATTCAAGTATCGTTTGTATTCTTGGTACAGGCTCCAACTGCAGTTTTTTTGATGGCGAGACTGTTCATCAAAAAATCACATCATTGGGGTATATCTTGATGGATGACGCAAGCGGCAATTATTTTGGAAGACAGTTGCTCAGGGATTATTACTTTAACAAAATCCCTAAACCTTTGGCCAAATCATTTGCTAAAGAATTTAATTTGGAAGCAGAGGAAATTAAAACCAACCTCTACAAAAAAGCAAATCCCAACACCTTTCTGGCAACATTTGCTAAGTTTTTGATCGTCAACAAAAATGAGCCATACGCACAAACTCTCATCAATAAAGGGCTTGGATTGTTTATTGATAATCAAATTTTGCAATTCGATAACGCCAAGGAATTACCTATTCATTTTATTGGGTCGATCGCTTATTATTTGAAGACAGAACTAGAGTCACAGCTCATTTCTCGTGGCTTGAAACTGGGAAGGATTTTGAAAAAACCTATCGAAGGGCTTGTTTCCTATCATCAATCCCAAAGCTAAAGGATCGCAATCACAGATATTTCGACGCGAACATTTTTGGGCAATTGTGCGACTTGAACAGTCTCCCTAGCTGGCGCATCATAATCGTTAAAATAGCCTCCATATACTTCGTTTACAAGAATGAAGTCTCCCATGTCTGCTAGATAGATGGTAGCTTTTACAACATTGGTAAAGTCCATCCCTGCTGCTTTTAGTACCTCTGATAAGTTTTTCATCACTTGGGTAGTTTCTGCTTGAATGTCCTCATTGACCAGCTCCATCGTTTTTGGATTCAGTGCAATCTGACCACTTGCATAAAGTGTGTTGTCAACCAAAATAGCTTGATTATAAGGCCCAATTGGTGCAGGTGCTTCTGTTGTTTCAATCACTTTTTTCATATTTATATATTATAATTTTCTATCTGGTTCTCTTCGCTTTTCATATTTTAAATCGCTTAAAAATCCACTCCTTACTCCTATAAAAAAGTACCATGACTGTCGATTTCCGAATGGCGTCCAAGCCAAGTTCATGACCCAACTATCCAAGTCTCTTTCAATTCGAAAGTTGGTATAGGTAATTCCTTTGTTTTTGAAGTCATAACCAGTTGAAACCCCCACATCCCACTTGGGTGTCAGCCCAACTGACCCAGAGACCATAAGAGAATTGTTTGAAATGTCCCGGTTTTTCTTGGCATTTGAATAGGTCAAACTATGCCGAAGGTTGATACTCCATGGAATTTTTGTGCGATAAAATGTATTTTGCTTGTCTTCTTCTTGATCATCTCCTTGCGTGCTACTTTTTTCTGCTGTAAACCTACGGTCACTGAAATCTTGACTTCCACCAAACAAATCATTATTGTTACTCGAGTCATTATTCGAAGAAGAATCGTCTTTTGACTTGGAAGAACTTGAGAATTTGTATCCCCAATTCATGTTTGCGCTGGTCATTCGAAATAGACCCCCTCCGTTATCGATGTTTAGCGTGTTGATTCTACTTCCTTTTTCATCGATTCCATAAGGGTCAAAAGTCGCTCCCAAATTAATATTTAGCTTGTTGTTTAAAAGAGGTAAAACTGTCGACATCCTTACTGGACTCCAACGAAGTGAGTCTGCCTCAAAGTTATAACTGGAAGAAAAATTTAGATTGTTTAAAATTTTAATCTTTTTGGGTTCTGTTGCCAAAGTATCAGGATCTCTAACTTTTGCTTCAATCGTGTTTCGCAAAGCAAAACTCATTGACCTAGATTCTTTTATCCCAGGTTGCCCATACAAACTCGTTTCAAAACGTGTGTAATCACGAGTATTTCCATCCGCATCGATGATATATTCATCATAGTATTTTTCAAAGCTAGGCGACTCGCTGTAACTGACATTTGCATTGATGACATGACGTATAGACTTGATTTTTGCGTCTTCCTTAAAATCAAATATCCCATAAAGAGTTGTACTCACCCCTGCACTATAATTGTATTTGTTGAATCGATCAAACCCTCGGATCGTATCTTGCGCAGCAACACTTTCAAGCTTTGGATTATAATCATTTTTCTTAATTGTCTCGAATACCCAAGTGTCTTCATAGTTTCCCCCAACAGAAAAGTTAAAGTGTTTTGCCACTTTGAAAGATGTGTTGATAGGGATTTGATGTTTAAAACCTGATTTTGCATTATCAAACATCCCAGGTGCTAAAAATTCTTCATCCTTCACTTCCAACCGATTCTCACCTCTAACACTGTATTGAAAATTGATGTTCTGTATGATCCCTTTCTTTGTCCCAGTACGTTTTGCGAAAGGATAAATTCGTTCCATATTCGCTTGAAAAGTTGGCAGTGTCATGTTTATTGTTTGCGTTCTTGTGTTCTGGCTATGAGATGCTGAAAGTGAAAGATTTACAGAGGGATATTTCGGAAAAGTTCTTGCATAGGAAACAGACGATGATAAGGTATTATTCAAAAAATTTCCAGTGTTGATTTGATTTAGGGATTCTCTAAAATAGGTACTGCTTCCCAGGTTTACAGACGCTGAAAATCGACTGTTTGGATTGGATTTAGAATCCTTGCTATGGGACCATCGAAGGTTGTATATATTACTTTTGCTATAGCCTGGAAATCCTCTTTCTCCACTAATCAGATTTTCAAAACGAAACGAGAGATTTCCTCTAAATTTATATTTGACATTGTAGTTTGACTCGACACGAAAACCATAGCTGCCATTGGTGTAATAATCACCCAATAATGCCACGTCAAAATAATCGCTTGCTACAATGTAATAACCTCCATTTTGCATAAAATATCCTCGCCTAAAGTTTTCGCCTATGGTAGGAAAAATAACACCACTTTCTCTGTCTTGCGTCATTGGAAAATAGGCAAATGGTAAAAAAACAGGGGTGGGTACATCAGCAATATACAGCTGATTTCCGCTGGCAATAATTTTCTTTTGTGGTACAAACTTTCCTTTGCGAATACGAACAAAATAATCTGGATTTTCTACATCCTCCGAGGTTGTAATTCTTGCATTTTTGATATAATAGACTGAGTCATTTTCCTTTTTTGTAGTCTCAGCCAAAACATTCATACCTTGCTGTTGGCTTTTAGAGTTCCATATCACAGCCTTTTTATTATTAAAATTAAATTTTAGTGAATCTGGAAAAACCTCATCACTACCTTGTTTGAAAGATGGATATTGGATGTATTGACCAGTACTATCGGTGATTGGCCTAGCAAAAACAACATTGGTGTTGTAATCCAAATTGATTTGTCCTGCTTTCAACTCAATGTTTTGATAATAAAGCTCTGCTTCATCATAAAGCGTCATGGTCTTTTTTGCTCTATTAATAGTAATCGTTCCCAATGCATTCCGTTTGATTTGATCCAACAGCATTGCTTTATTTTGTTGGATGGTATCATTTTTTGCAATAGAGTCTTTTTCATTATTTGGAAGAGACTGTTCCTGACCAGATACCCAAAAAAAGGACAATAATACGACCGTCAATATGGGAAAGAGCTGAAATGAATGAATATGTATTACTTTTGTCAAAAGCCCCTTTTTGTAGGATTCAAAAATACGACTATTTTTTTGGGAAGGGTTTGTCATATTTCTATCGTTTTTATCTCCTTGATTCTTTCTATGACTTGCATTTATGCACAAGAATTAAAAAGCGATGATACTTTTACTGTCGTACTCGATGCCGGCCATGGTGGGAAAGATTCAGGAAACCGTGGAAATCAGTACTATGAAAAGCATATAGTTTTAAATGTTACACTCAAAATCGGTGCCATTCTAAAAAAAAAATCTGATATCAACATCATTTACACTAGAAAAAGTGATTTATTTATTCCTTTGAATAAACGTGCAGATATTGCCAACACTGCAAAAGCAGATTTGTTTGTCTCTATACATTGTGATGCGCATACCTCCAATGCTTATGGGGCAGGTACTTTTGTATTGGGTCTTCATGAAAATGATCGAAATTTTAGAATTGCACAGAAAGAAAACTCTGTTATTTTTCTCGAAGAGGACTATGAAAAAAATTATGATGGTTTTGACCCCAACAACCCAGAATCTGTCATAAGTTTGGTGCTGATGCAAGAAACTTATTTAGATCAAAGCATTATAGCGGCCAATACCATACAGCAGAGTTTTGTTCGAAACTTAAAGCGAAAAAATAGAACTGTTAAGCAAGCAGGGTTTTTGGTTTTACGAAATACATATATGCCTAGTGTATTAGTTGAACTTGGTTTTTTGACAAACAAGATTGAGGGAGCATATCTAAACTCAAAGAGAGGTCAGACTGAAATGAGCGAAGCCATTGCTAAGGCAATCATCGATTATAAAAATCTACTTCAATCGGATTTGCAAGAGGATGTTATTTTTGAAGATAACAGTGTAGATTTTTACGAAGAAAGTACAACATCAGACTATGTTTTTAGAGTGCAAATCTCGGCCAGCAAAACAGCTGTAGAACCAAAATCATATAATTTTAATGGATTGTCTCCCATCAAACGAGTAAAAACTGGGAGTTTGTACAAATATTTTTTGGGCAATGCGAGCAGTTATGAACAAGCAAAAAAACTTCAGAAACATGCAATAAAAAAAGGGTACAATGGTAGTTTTGTTGTTGCCTTTAAGGGAGAGGAAATTGTTCCTCTTAACAATGCGTTGAAAAGAAATTGAAACCATATTTTGTACCCCAAATTATATGCGTATTTTTATAGCATAAGAATTTAAGCGTGAATTTGTCGAAAGAAATCAAAACAGCCATTTTTGCCATCGCTGGCTTTAGTTTGTTTTTTGTTGGTTTTAATTACCTAAAGTCAAATGATGTGTTTGTACGTGATAATATATTTTATGCTGTCTATGACAATGCTGAGGGTCTTGTACCAGGAACTAATGTAACAATTCAAGGATTTCAAGTTGGCACAATTGATCAAGTCTCTTTACTTTCTGATAATCAGCGAATTGTTGTTCGTTTTCGTGTGGAAAAAAAGTATCAATTTTCTAAAAACAGTTTGGCAAAAATATACGAAGCTGGTTTGCTTGGTGGAAAATCTTTGGCTGTTGATCCTATTTTTGATGGCGCTAATCATGCAATATCAGGGGACACTTTACAAGGCCTAATTGCCCCTGGACTCTCAGAACTGGTCAATGATAAATTAACCCCTTTACAAGAAAAAATTGAAAGTATGATCACTAATGCTGACTCTGTTTTGATTGCTGTTAACAATGTGTTTAATACTGACGCTCAGTTAGAGTTACAAACTTCTATTGCAAACCTAAACACTTCTATTTCCAATTTTCGCTCAATTAGCGAAACAATTGATAACTCCCTATCACAAGGTGGTGCATTTAATCAAACAATTGACAATCTTGCTGAACTCACAGAAGATTTGTTTGTTATTTCTACAACCTTGAAGGAGGCCAATCTAGGAGTTACTTTTGAAGATTTAGGTTCTTCAGTATATAATTTATCTCAAATCCTCGATCGTATACAAAAAGGGAAGGGATCACTTGGACAACTCGTGACCAAGGACGATTTGCACCAATCGCTCGAGGAAACAAATAAGCAAATCCAAATGCTTCTGGAAGACATGCGCCTCAATCCAAAACGATATGTAAATTTTTCATTATTTGGAAAAAAACAAGTCAAATACAAACCATCAGATTTACAATCCGAATAGAAATCGAATACAGTGTACCTAAGTAGTATCATTTTTGCAATTATTTTTTTTGTTGCTATTGGCATGTTCACTAGAAATGTTCGGCGCATTATTCGCAACATAAAGCTAGGGAAAAAAACAAATCGATTTGATCAAAAATCGAAAAGATGGAAGCATATGGCTCGCGTTGCTTTGGGCCAATCTAAAATGACAGTGCGACCGATTGCAGGGTTTTTACACATCATCGTATATGTTGGTTTTATTGTCATTAATATCGAGCTGCTTGAAATTATAATCGATGGATTTTTGGGAACTCATCGCATATTTTCTCTCTATTTGGGAACTATATATGATGTGTTAATTGCCACATTTGAGATTTTTGCTTTGTTGGTTATTGTTGCTGTTTCTGCTTTTTGGATTAGGAGAAACATCATGCGAATACAACGTTTTTTAAAACCAGAAATGATAGGTTGGCCTAAAAAAGATGCCGATTATATCCTTTACATCGAACTTGTATTGATGTTTTTGTTTTTAACGATGAATGCCTCTGACTATTGGTTGCAACAACACCCTGATGGTCATTCATATTATACGCAAGCAGGCCATTTTCCCATTAGTGGTTTAATCACACCTTTTTTTGATGGGATGTCTTATTCCACTGTAGTGACGATCGAGCGCACGAGTTGGTGGCTTCACATCATAGGCATTTTGGCATTTTTAAATTATCTGTATTATTCCAAACACCTACACATTATTCTTGCATTTCCCAATACATTTTATGCCAACCTCAATCCCCTAGGTCGATTTTCACATTCAGAGGCAGTTGCCAAAGAGGTAAAGTTAATGATGGATCCAAGTGCTGACCTCTATGCTTCACCAGCAGGTGAGAGTGAACCAATCAGTTTTGGTGCTGCAGATGTGAAAGATTTGAATCGTATTCAGCTGATGAATGCCTATAGTTGCACAGAATGTGGCAGATGCACAGACGCATGCCCAGCCAATCAAACCGGGAAAAAATTGTCTCCACGTAAAATTATGATGGACACACGTGACAGATTAGAGAAAGTGGGCAAACAACTTGATAGAGGTCTAGAAGTTGATGATAAGACTTTACTCGATCACCATATATCTAGAGAAGAATTATGGGCTTGTACAACCTGCAACGCTTGCGTTGAGGCTTGTCCTATCTCAATTGACCCATTGTCAATCATAATGGACATACGACAATATTTAGTTATGGAACAGTCATCGGCTCCGTCTGAGTTGAATGCAATGATGACAAATATTGAAAATAACGGAGCACCTTGGCCATTCAACCAACAAGATCGTATTAATTGGATTAATGAATAAAAATTATCATGAAAAAAAGAGACGTAGATAATCTACTAAATAAAAAACTTGAAGATGGAGAACGCGTAAGTCCTGTTTTGCCTGAGGGCATTAAAAATTACCTCATTGATATCGATGGGACGATTTGCGATGATATTCCAAATGAAGAACCAGAAAGAATGGTAACAGCTAGACTCTATCCAGATGCACTAGAAACCCTAAATCGCTGGTATGATGAAGGTCATGTCATATGTTTTTTCACTTCTCGAACAGAAGATCACCGAGCGGTTACAGAGGAGTGGTTGAATCGTAATGGTTTCAAATATCACAGTTTATTGATGGGAAAACCTAGAGGAGGTAATTATCACTGGATCGACAATCACTTGGTGAAGGCTACGCGATATAATGGTAAATTTACTGATTTCATAGACAAAGAGGTTACTATTCAAGTTTTTGATGATGGACAATACGACTAAAACTGTGCAAACCATGGCCGAAATGACCCAAAAAGGAAAGACGCCTGAGGTTTTATTTTGGGTTGGTTGTGCAGGGAGCTTTGATGATAGGTTGAAAAAGATTACAAAAGCTTTTGTAGAATTGTTGCAAGATGCCAAGGTCTCATTTGCAGTTTTGGGATCAGAAGAAAGCTGTACTGGCGACCCAGCTAAGCGTTCTGGTAATGAGTTTTTGTTTCAAATGCAAGCATCCACCAATATAGAAGTTCTCAATGGGTATGAAGTAAAAAAAATCGTTACTGCTTGTCCCCACTGTTTTAATACTTTAAAAAATGAATACCCAGAACTGGGTGGGCATTATGAAGTCTTGCATCATACACAGTTTCTCCATCAGTTAATCGATGAAGGGCGTTTGAAAGTCAATGCCAAAACTTTTTATAAAGGCAAAAAAATTACGTTTCATGACCCATGTTATTTGGGAAGAGCCAACAAAGAGTATGAGGCTCCACGAGCACTTATTAAAAAGCTTAGTGCAGAGTTGGTCGAAATGAAGAGTTGCAAAGAGAAAGGTCTATGTTGTGGCGCAGGTGGTGCTCAAATGTTCAAAGATGCCGAAAAGGGCGATAAAGAGGTGAACATCGAGCGTACCGAACAAGCCTTAGATACGTTTCCTGAAATCATCGCAGCAGGTTGTCCCTTTTGCAATACGATGCTTCACGATGGTGTAAAAAATAAAGGAAAAGAGGGAAAAGTTGCAGTGTTAGATGTCGCACAGTTGTTGGCTCAAACCGAATCGCTCTAATTATGATCGTACCCTTCTCTCAGCTTCCCGATCACTCTCGTATTTGGATTTATCCCTCAAGCCGTAAGTTTACAGATTCGGAAATAGTACAACTACAGTCTGACATTGAACAATTTTTGACAGATTGGACAGCCCATGGTGCATCGCTCTCAGCTGGATATTGTATTCCTCACCAACAATTTATTGTGTTTTCTCTTGATGAAGCTAATCAACAAGCAACTGGGTGTTCGATTGACAAATCGGTTCATTTTATTCAGTCACTCGAACAATCATTATCTGTGCGTTTACTCGACAAAATGAATGTGCATTACAGCCAAGACGGAACAATCCATGTTGTTGATCTTAAGGAATTTAAAAAAATGAGTAAGTCTGGTCAGGTTTTTCCTGACACTACAGTTTTTAATCATCTTGTGACCACCAAGGCTGAGTTTGAGAGTCACTGGGAAACGAGTGCTGATCAGAGCTGGCACTCTCGTTATTTTTAGCTTTTGTACTTTTATCATATGATTTGTTACAAGCAAATATTACTCACGATTTTGATGACAAACCTTCTTTTCGCACAATCAAAAAAGAACTGGGTTGACAGCACTTATCAGTCATTGACTTTGGAACAAAAAATAGGGCAATTGTTTATGCAGATGGTTTACTCACAAGGAGATCATAATCATTATCAAAAATCCATTTCTGCTATCGAAAAGTATCATCTCGGAGGAATCATTTTTTCAAAGGGGACAATAGCAGAGCAAGTGCGTTTGACAAATGAATTTCAAAGTAAAAGTAAAGTTCCACTACTGATCGCAATGGATGCAGAGTGGGGGATGGCGATGCGCACCAGTGATGTATCTCCTTTTCCTTTTCAAATGACCTTGGGGGCGATTAAAAACGATAGTCTACTCTATCAGCTTGGTCGTACGATGTCAAATCGTCAAAGTCGCGTAGGGGTTCATCTAAATTTTGCTCCTGTTGTTGATGTAAATACCAATTCTAAAAACCCTGTGATTGGGTTGCGTTCATTTGGTTCAAACCCTAAGTTAGTTACCAAGAAAGCTAGCATGCTTATTCGAGGGATGCAAGATGGGGGGCTCAAGACAAGTATCAAACACTTTCCTGGTCATGGCAATACCTCAACAGATTCACATCATACGCTCCCTTTGGTTAATCATGATATAAACCATCTGAATCGAACCGAGTTATACCCCTTCAAAACACTCATCGATGAAGGCGTTTTTTCTGTAATGGTAGGTCATTTGGAGGTGCCTGCGCTAGAACAAACCAAAGGATTGCCTTCATCTTTGTCCCCAACAATCATACATGAGTTATTGGTTCATAAATTTGGGTTTAATGGTTTAATCGTCACTGACGCTTTAAATATGAAAGGTGTTTCAGATTATAGTGGAAACCAATCATCATCACTTGTTTCTTTTTTGGCGGGAGCAGATTTACTTTTAATTCCAGACGATTTGTCAATTGCATTTGAGGATATTCACAATGCTTTTGTGTCGGGGGAAATTACTGAAGAACGTTTGGCACATTCAGTCAAAAAAATTCTGACTGCAAAGTTTGATGCAAAACTGCATAAATCAAAATTGATCCTAGGCGATTCTTTAAATCAAGATATTGAGTCTTCTGATGTAACAAAACTCAACCACCAACTGGCAGAAGCATCTTTAACAGTGATCCAAAACAATAATCAAATACTTCCCATCCAGCAGTTAGAAAATACAAACATTGGTTATGTAAAAATAGGCGAGGCCACAGGTGATTATTTTCTAAAGAGAATGAGACACTATACATCAATCGAGGAGTTGAGTCTAGCTGAAATGCTGGCGAATCACAAAGATTATACACATATTATAGTTGGCTTACACCAACCAGACCATTCGCCTTTTGTCAAACACAAACTGAGTCAAGAAGTGATTGAAAAGTTCAAAGAATTATGTGAACAAACAAAGGTGAATTTGGTGACTTTCGCCAACCCATATAGCCTATCTAGACTCCCATTAGATGCTTGTGAATCTGTTGTGCTTGCGTATCAAAATGGTTCAATATTTCAGTCCAAAGCTGCTCAGTTGGTTTTTGGGGGACTTGGCGCGAATGGAAATCTTCCAGTCCCGATTGCTTCTTATGCTCAGGGAAGTGGCTTAGATATTAAGCCATTAGAGCGTCTTTCATATGGCCATCCCCTACAGGTTGGAATGGATGATAGGGTCTTGCAAAGAATTGATGTAATGGCTCATCAAGCCATCAAGGATAGTATTGCTCCTGGCATGCAAATTTTGATTGCAAAATCAGGAAAGGTGATCTATCACAAGTCGTTTGGTCATATGCGATATGCAAAACAAACACCCATACAGTGGTTTCATCGATATGATTTGGCATCAGTGACAAAAATTTTGGCTTCTGTTCCTTTGGCAATGAGGGAACACGAAAGGGATTCTTTGTTTCTGACAACGCCAATTTCAAGCCTGTTGGGGGGATATAGTGAATCTAACAAAGCAAAAATGAATTTCCAAGCCTTGTTTTCTCATCATGCTGGCATTCAGCCCTGGTTGCCTTTTTATCGAAATACCTTGCGTGACAACTCAGATATTCCAAGCAAGAAACTTTATCGTAAAAAACAAAAAAAAAGACATAAAGTACAAGTGACAGATGATTTGTATTTGCGCACTAAATACCAAGAGGAAATGAAAGAAGAGATTCTTGATAGCCCTTTATTAGACTCTATTTATTATAAATACAGCGATTTGCCTTTTTATATGTTTAAGGAATATATTGAGGGTCGTTATGGTCAGAGAATGGATATGCTTGTTGATAAAGAATACTACAAACCAATTGGAGCATCATCTTTGGGATATCTTCCTTTAAACGAAGTCAGCGCTGATCAGATCGTTCCATCTGAAATCGATGATTATTATCGACACACTGAAATTCAAGGTTATGTGCATGACATGGGAGCAGCTATGCAAAATGGTGTTGGTGGTCATGCAGGCTTGTTTAGCAATACCAATGATGTTGCCAAGGTGATGCAAATGTTTATGCAGGGTGGTTCATATGGTGGACAACAATTTTTCTTGCCCTCTACAATCAGCCATTTTAACAAGAGATACTATAAAAGTAAGAACAATAGAAGAGGTATAGGATTTGACAAACAGCAGTTTGAAGACCCAGGTCCAACCTGTTTATGTACCTCTAATGAGAGTTTTGGTCACTCTGGTTTTACAGGAACATTTACTTGGGCAGATCCAGATCATGACTTGGTTTATGTATTTTTATCAAATCGAACTTACCCTACCATGGATAACACAAAATTGATCGACACAAACCTGCGCTCAGAAATACAGCGTGTCATCTATAATGCAATTATTCAATAGCTATGCGAATCGGAATTATATGTTACCCAACATTCGGTGGTAGTGGAGTTGTTGCAACTGAACTCGGAATTGAGTTGTCCAAAAGAGGGCACCACGTTCATTTTATGGCATATAAAAAGCCTGTTCGTTTAGACACAGATTTGGAGCGAATACACTTTCATGAAGTTCATGTGCCAAATTATCCCCTGTTTCACTACCAACCCTACGAATTAGCCTTATCTAGTGCTCTTGTTGATATGGTAAGGCTTCATAAAATTGATCTTTTACATGCGCACTACGCAATACCTCATGCATATGCAGCCTTTATGGCAAAACAGATGCTTTCAGAATTGCAAATCAGCACTCCAATTGTGACAACACTTCATGGGTCTGACATCACACTGGTTGGAAGTCATCCATTTTATAAGCCTGCTGTAACATTCAGTATCAACAACTCTGATATAGTCACATGTGTTTCCAAAAGTTTGAAGCATGATACCAAGGATATCTTTAATGTTAAAACGGAAATTGATGTGGTTCCCAATTTTATTGATATCCAAAAATATGAGCGTTTGCGTAATACATGCTCGAGAGAACAACTTGTAAAACCTGATGAACGTTTGGTTACGCATGTCAGTAATTTTAGACCAGTAAAGCGTGTGCAAGATGTCCTATCTGTGTTTGCGAAAGTGAATAAAAAGGTCAAATCACGCTTGATTTTAGTCGGAGATGGCCCAGACAGGCAATCGGCAGAGAAATATACCAAGGAACTTGGATTGTCTGATGTTGTTGATTTTGTAGGTAAGTCAAATGATGTATATAAAATCCTTTGCTCGTCCGACTTGTTCCTTCTCCCATCTCAAAAAGAAAGCTTTGGGCTTGCAGCTCTTGAGGCAATGGCTGCACGAACACCTGTGATTGCTACAAATGAAGGGGGCATTCCTGAGGTTGTGGAAAACAACATCTCAGGAATTTTAACTGCTCATAGACAAGTAGATACAATGGCAGATTTTGCGATAGAATTGTTGAGCGACGACAATAAGTTAGCCCAATTCAAAGATGCTGCTTTTGAAAGAGCTAAGGAATTCGATATTCAAAAAATCATTCCCTCATATATCGATATTTATCAAAAAGCGCTTCAATAGGACTACAAATTCTTCTTGATTTGATTGCTAAAAGTGCTTTCAAAAATCTTGTCGGCATTTTCTGTTTCAAACCCCTCACGACGTTGTGCGTTGGTCAGTTTTTCCTTTGGTAGATTGGCATATGCTGGAAGAGGCAATCGTTCGGCAAATTCTATATAGCTGCCTGCAATTTCAGCACTTACGTTATTTTTAAAAGATGCTTCTACAGACTGTGCTATCGTACTGCTTTGGCGAAGTAATTTGTCTTGACTTGTTTTGATTTCACCACCAGCATCGTTTAGGATCACACCAATCGATTGTAAGAATTTGTTAAAAAATTCTAGATCATTGTAGGGAGACGGCAACTCATGTATGCTAATGGTGTAATGGTTTAAGTAATAACGATTATAAATCACCCACGCCCCATATTCAGACTCCTTTAGCAGTGTTTTGTAATCGATTAGGCTTGGCAATTTCCAAAGTGCCTGATGAAGAAAATCAACGACTGCTTCAGCATCATCCAAGTTAATTTCACCTATGGGGTCTTTTTCAATCTCTTTGGTATAACTGTGGATAATGTCTTGCGCAGTTGTTGAGAGTTCATTCACTTTTAATTCACTGATAAAAACACGAGGATAGTAATCATGTGGTGGTTTATACCAGTAGGCATCCAATTTCTTTTTTGGAAAAAAATAATGGTCTTGTTTGGTGTAGCCATGGTGTAAAAAAATCTTTTCAAATGAGGCAATACCAAGTTTTGGAACACCCAAAGTCCTAAATGCAATATGGTCATTGACAATGTCATCTTGTTTCGAAATTAACCCGATATCTTTCATCGCAGTTGTGATTGTTTTTACATATGGCACTCGCTCGGCGTAGGGGATAAATAACCCATTAAGTATTTCATCGAGTGGTGTGTTGTCAGAGAAATTCATGATTTTGGTTTCGGTAGTAATAAGGAACCATTTACAGTTGCATAAAAATCAGATAAAGGAATCATTTCTTGTTTGATAAATCCCTTTTGCGGCATTTTGGAAGCAGCAACCAATTCGACTACAGCTGCGATTGATGCCGCAGTTGTCCAGGATATGGCTCTCCAAAGTTTCCCATGGATTTCAATAGGAAAATAGGTCTGAAAAAACTCTTTTCTACGCATTTCACCATCTATTTTCCCCTCAACAACAGCATAGACATGAACGAGATCCTCCTCGACTGGAGGCTTGGCATTTGTTAAGATTTTTTCGAGCTGTCCCAAATCTTCTTTCATTACCATTTCATACATCAAAAAGCGCATGAGTTTTCCATGCCCTGGGTATCGAATGGTTTTGTAGTTAAGGGTATCGACCTTTCCCTCATAGGTCGAGCACATTGTCCCAAGACCACCCGAAGTTGTGAAGGCTTCATATTCTTGTCCTTCGATGTTCATATATTCAAAGCCCTCTAGTGAAGGTACATTTTTTCGAGTGCCATTATGGATTGCTTCTGCATCATTTAGGTACTCATTAATCACGCCTGTTGGTGACCACGTAAAAGAATATGCGAGCTGACCATTTGGATATCGTGGCAAAGCTCCCACTCGCAACTCAATGTCTCTAAGCTCATCAAATTGACGCGCTAGATCGCCACCAATGATACCAATAAACCCAGGAGCTAAACCACATTGTGGCGCCAAAACAGATATTGGTTGATTAGAGAGCGACTCTATGTGTCGCATGGTGCTCACATCCTCTGTTAAATCGAAATAATGAACTCCTTTTCGGTGTGCGACTTCGGCAATATGTTTATTCAAAAAATAGGGCAGCGCAGAAACCACTACATCAACATTCTCCAAGGCATATTTGATGTTATTGACCTTTCCGATATCGAGAGTTTTGTACTCAAATGGCAATTCTATTTCATAGTAGGGTGGATTGATGTCATAACCTATTACCGAAAACTCATCGCTTAATAAGATCCCGACCAATGTTCCTACTTTGCCGAGACCAAAGACTGCAATTTTGTTCATTTTATAACAATTATTAGAAATAAAGTTATAAAAAAAACGATTTAGGAAAATGCTATTGTTTATAAAATTTCAAAACTTCGTTTCCACTTTGATGCCGAATGTTAATCAGATAATATCCTTTCTGCAAATTTTCTGTTGAAAAAGGATACACTTTTGATGGGCTTACAGTAGCATTTCCATCATCGTATCGCCTACCATTCAGGTCATAAATTTGATAGTAAAAACTGAAAATCTTTTTTGGAACGCCAATTTTGAAAACATCAATTACAGGGTTTGGGTATAAAATCCATCGGTCTGCATCGTTGTCTGACCGAAGGAGTTCAAATTGGTCAAACTGTCGCCTAAGCACGGACTCTGATTTATCGTCATTCGTGTTTAGCCATTGATCAATCACTGTAGCATATATCGATCGATAATCAAATTCTGATTCGAGGTTGTCTTCCCATCGGACTCCTTTTGGAATCACAGGGTTTTCTCCCATAATCTCTGTATTAATTCTGTTCCCAAATATGAAGAGAGGTGCAGCTGTACCATGATCTGTTCCTCTCGAGCCATTTGAGACAATTGTTCGTCCAAATTCAGAGAACGTCACACACAACACATCATTACTTCTGCCGACTTCATCTAAGTTTTGAAAGAACTTCAACACATTATCGTTGAGCTCCTTTAATAAGTATGCATGTTCTCCTTTGGTGTGGTCCGATTGGTCGACTTGAGTGTCATGTGTGTCAAAACCACCCAAGGTAACCATGTATATACGAGTGTTTAAACCACCCAAAATAAGACGAGTCATGATATCAAACTGCTCTCCAAAATCACTCAACTCGTAGACATGTGCAAGCGAAGACTTTTCATAAGCAGATTTGACTGTGCTCGCATATTCGTTGGACTGATGTTTGACAAGATCGATGTATCGCAATTTTACACCCACATTATTATCAGGGTATACTGCATTTGGGTTGAAAAGAATATCCTCGTGAAAACCATCTGGATTTGTTGTCAAATAACTTGTAAAAGACTGATTACCAGTGAAAAGTATTGATGAACCACCTCCACCCAATTCGATAGATAATGGATCTGGGTAATTCTGGTTTGGGTAGGCTGTTGGCCAGTCTGGATGTTCGGATTCGATATAGCGACCAATCCATCCCGAGTTTAAAAATTCGTCAGAATCTGATGCACTTTGCCAGATATCCATCGATCGAAAATGAGAAAAATCTGGTTGTTCGTAACCTACATTTTGTATGATTTTAAGACGTTGTTCGTCATAGAGACTTTTAAAACCTGAGAGTTCGGGGTGTAGTCCCAAAGAAGCGTTTCCAAGATCGATAATGGATTCGTCTGGCAGCATCACATGTGGTCTTGCTTGCTGAAGCTCACTGAGTTGATTGAGTGGAATAACAGTGTTGAGCCCATCATTTCCTCCATCCAATTTGATGAGGACTAATATCCGACCAGGTTCGTTTGTGTTTGACAGAAAAGACCCTGATTGCTGCGCCAGTGCGTGATGTAGTATGTTTGGCAACACGATTGGTGCTGCTGCTGCATGACTTAGTTTATGTAAAAATGATCTTCTCTTCATAACCTAGTGTATTTGATAAACTGAAAGTTCAAAAAACTGAAACAATAAATTATCAAACCGCCACTGAATCGAGCTTAGATTTTCTTTCGAAGGATCATCCAAAAAGGCATTGATATACTCCTCCCAGTGCATTTCATTCATATTGCCAAGCAGCTCATTTTTTAGCATTTCATATGTTGAACTATCGACTGAGGCTCCACAAAGGCGCTCGTTGAACTCATTAAAAAAATCTTCAAAATTGGTAGGATTTCGATAGGTATTCAAATAGTTGTGCAAGTTGTACTTCAGGTTCACTCCTTTATCTTCGTAGCTGTAAAGCCAAAGCCCCCATCGAAACCAATGAGCAGCTTGCTTTCTCGATTTGATCGTCGATGAGTTGATCCAAAACATGTCAAAAACTGGCTCTTGGTAAAATGCAGGCCACCCAGAAACATTAGGTGGCGTAAAGAGTTGCATCCCTTGGTTATAGTTGCTCCAATGCAGGTTTTGCCCAAAAAGGTTATAGGCGAGTGTTGTTTGGTCGACCTCTTGCTCCAAAAAAGCAGGGTGATTGGGATTAAATTGTTCATAATGCACTTCATTGCCATCCCAGTATGTACGATTACCAGATGTAATTTCTAGTTCTTTTAGCATACCCATATTAAACTCAATTGGAGATTTGATTATGCTATTTGGTATTGCAGCATCAAAAAAGTGTTCGCTGCCAAGCAGTACACGCAAAACAGCGACGAGAGAGTGATCATTATCCTTAAATACTTGTGCTAGAGGTGCTATGATTTGGGATTCAATTTCAGGTGTTAACACTGGATAAACAAAAAATTGATAGAGTCGTCGGCACAAGTATATACCAGACTCATCAGTATTGAATAGCATATTGACAACCTCTTGCAACTCTTGCTGACCATCATCACCCGACTTCCCAAGGATCGTATGATTGTTGTAAAATGAAGAAAATTCCTTATCGCCTGTATCATGATTATAACTTTCGAAAAATACTTGGGGGTCTGTACCTTCACTAAAAACCAATTTTTCGTAATCATAAGTCCAGCCCACTAGTGCTCTTGCGATTTCGCGGACATCTTTTTCAGTAAATTTCGCAAATGGTCTTTTCCCAACAGTAAACAGCTCTTGGACCTCTCGCGCATAATTTTCATCAGGCGTATCCTTTTGACTCAAGGCAAGGTTGAGAAAGTCTAGCATTGAGGGATCGAGAGTAACATTATAAATAAAATCTTTATAACTGTTAAAACAGGATTCAAATAGAAGTTTGATGTATAAAAATGCAGCCTTGTGCCCCAACTCAAAGCAGCGAGTAGGAACCAAATTATGAAGAAAAACAAAAAGCTTCCAGTGGATTGAGGTGTCTTGGTTGTAGATGCGTTGATTGATCCATGAGATGATTGCAGTGTAACGTTCATGTCCAAATTGCTCCAACTCTTCCGAATCTTTATTAGCATATGCTCGATTGATGAATGGCTCGCCCGGGGGTACATCATCGGAGGTATAAAAGTCTTTATAATCTGAGGCTGTTAAAAGATGATAATAATTGTTTACAGGTTCATCAAAAAGCTCAGGCGTCAAAATGAGGTCAATAGACTGCTGTAAATCTAAGTTTTCTACATCATCCAAGTGCCTTTTGCACAAACCCACCATGGTTCTGTTGAGCAAGTGTTTTCGTTGCTCAAACCCAAAACTACCTGTGTAAGGTGTAAGGCTGTAGTTGACAACAGACTTTATACTTGCTTTTTTGACTCTTACAACTTCATTAATATTCAACTTTTTTTGACTGTAAAAGTCAGCAACCAAATCAATGGGTGAATTGCTATTTATTTTTTTCTTTTTGCTCATTTATAGTTACTAAGTTAATCTTTTTTGTGTAAGATGATTGTGTTAACTTGCGACTGTGATGTTAAGAATCTTGCTTTTATTTTTTGGTTTCTGTTATGTGCAAGCGCAAGACATTTTATCAGGTACTGTTTTTGGGGATGATGAAAGCAACCCACTGCCGGGTGCGAATGTGTATTGGCTTACAACAAATAAAGGAACTGTTAGTGACGTCGACGGCAAATTTTCAATGCAAAAACTGCCCTCCGATTCTCAATTGGTCATCTCTTACGTGGGTTTTACATCCGATACCCTCAGCATACAAAACTCAAAAACAATCATCCACATTTTAAAGCGTAAAGAAGTTTCAAACCTAGACGAAGTTGTTGTTTCTAAACGGAAAAAAACGAGTCAATTGTCTTTTCTGTCTGCACAAAGTGTTTTGAATGTCAGTAGCGATGAACTCCTAAAAGCTGCCTGTTGCAATCTTTCTGAAAGTTTTGAAACCAACCCAGCCATTGATGTCAATTTTGACAATGCGCTCACAGGTGTTAAGCAAGTGAAAATGATGGGTTTACCCAGCCCTTATTTACTTTTTACAGAGGAAAACATACCAACGATTAGAGGAGCATCTCAGTTGTATGGTTTGAGCTTTATCCCTGGCACATGGATCGAAAGCTTGCAAATAACCAAAGGCGCTGGAAGTGTGATAAATGGGTATGAAAGCATCACAGGTCAAATCAATTCTGAATTGAAAAAACCTTTAACAAGTGAAAGATTGTTCCTCAATCTTTTTCGTTCTTTTGATAGCCGAAATGAGTTGAATGTTCATACAAAAGTTAACTTTTCCAGCAAGTGGTCTGCAAATTTATTTGTACATTATAATGAACTTAAAGAGAGGAATGATAAAAATGATGATAAGTTTTTGGATATGCCTCTTTCCGACCAAGTGAATATCCTCACTCGCTTTCAATACCTAGATACAAAAAAGGGTTGGGTGTCTTTCTTAAATATCAGAATACTTCATGATAATAAACTTTTTGGGCAAACAAACTATACTCCAAAAATGCATAAAAATACAACAGCAGTGTGGGGGAGTGAGATGCTGACAAAGCGATATGAAACTTCGCTTAAACTTGGCTATGTTTTTCCTGATTTGCCCTATAAAAGTTTTGGCGTTCAGTTGTCTTACAGCGACCACAACCAGCAGTCATATTTTGGTTTTCGACCATATGATATTCGCCATAAGAGTATGTTTTCAAATATGATATTTAACTCTATTCTGAGTAACACACTTCATAAATTTAAAACAGGACTTCAGTTCGCATATGACCACTACGATGAAACAGTAGAAGTGCAGTCAACAAATAGAAATGATAGTTCAGTGGGTGCTTTTTTTGAATACAGTTACGACAGTCTTGAGCGACTTCGCATGGTGTTGGGTATTCGCTTTGATCATCACAATCATATCGGCAGTTTTGTTACACCTCGTGCTCATTTGCGTTATGCTTTTACAGACACCTCTAGTTTACGATTTTCTATGGGTAGTGGACGTCGTGTAGCGGCTGTATTTGCCGAAAATCAAAAACTGTTTGGATCTGCCAGAACGGTACTTATCTCTGAATTCCAAGGCCATAATTATGGGTTACTACCAGAGCATGCGTGGAACTATGGTGTGAGTTATTTGAAAGGCTTTCAAATCGGTTCAATTCCACTGAATGTTAATCTAGATTTATTTCGAACATCATTTGTCAATCAGGTTGTTGTCGATTGGGAAACACCAGGGCAAGTATCATTTTATAACCTTGATGGTGATAGCTATGCAAACAGTTTACAGTTTGGGCTGGACGCTCGTTTGTTTAGAATGATAGACGCTCGTTTTTCCTATAAGTTTTATGATGTACAGATTGATTATGTTGCTGCAAAAAAGCAAAAGCCTCTACAGCCAAAACAGCGGTATTTTTTGAATCTTGGGTATGTAGGGGATAAGTTGAGAGCTGATGTAACCTATCACCATACAGGTCCTCAGCGCATTCCTGTAACTTTCCAACACCCAAATGGCTATGAAAGTGGTGCTTTTGGATTGATAAACGCTCAGATTACCTATATCCCAAAACCTAATTTTGAAATCTATGTAGGAGGTGAAAACCTCACAAATTACAAACAATCACAACCTATTTTGTCTGCTGACCAACCCTTTTCATCGTCTTTTGATTCGAGCCTTGTGTACTCTCCTGTCTATGGACGTATGATATATGTGGGTTTGCGATATAATTTGTAAATTTAAACCATGAGTAAGTTTATTTTCCTTTTAATATTTATAAACTTTTCAGTGCTCTCTTATGCACAAGAAAGTTCATCAAAAAACCAAAAGAAAAGCATTGAAGTTTTAGGCAACTGCAATATGTGTAAAAAGCGAATTGAAAAAGCTGCTTTTTCAGTGAATGGTGTTAAATATGCATCTTGGAATATTTCTTCGGGACAATTGAGTTTGATTTACAATGGATTAAAAACAGACATGGATACAATCGAAAAGCGGATCGCTGCTAGAGGGCATGACACTGAACACCACATTTCAAGTGATAAGGTTTATGATCGACTACCAGCTTGTTGTCAGTATGTTCGAAAAGGTCAGGAGCTAAAACCTGGGCAAATGACCAAACACTAGTCATTCTACACAGTAGCTTTCCCCTTCGTCGAAACTTGAAAATATTTCTTCATTAACTTCAATGTCATCTACCAATTCTCCGTCAAAATCAGCTTGATTTGTACCACCACCGCTATCAAATCTGATAACAAGAAAAAATCGATTATCATCAATAACTTTATCGATTATTTCGCCGCATTTGTCATCAATGTTACAGCCAAAAAAGGGACTCATGATAATTAAAAAAATAAACTTCCTCATTACACTTGCATTATTCAAATAGGTTAATTATTAAAGTAATTCGGGACAAGAGATCATTCTTTTTATTTTGTAAATATGGGGTTGAATTATACCTGTTTTGTGCGCCAACGGACAGGGCAAATTTATTTTGTTCAAAATTGATTTTAGGCTCAACAAAAAACCGGATATCGTTTACATCTTTTGTGTTGATTTGAAAGTAGGTTACACAATTAAAATACAATTTTTTAAGCAGTTTGACACGCAAAAACATATTGATATTGAATCGATATTTGTGTGTTTGAAGATTTGGATATTTTTCATCTTCATAAAACAATCCAGCTGCAAGATCGACGTACTGACTATCGTTGCTGAACAGTGAATGACGATAGCCACCTCCAAAAAGTTTACGATGGTTCATTTGCAACACCTTAATGTTTTGTGTCTGAATAAATCCATAGATTGAGTTTTTATCGTTGACAAAGTGGTTTAGCCGAAGTTGTGCACTCCAGTCATTTGCTACAATTTCCCCTTCATCATCCTCATAATCGTGACCCACGATAAGTCGCCAAAGCTGACGCTCCTGTTTCATCCCGATCAATATTTGATTAAAAGAAGTAAAAGTATTTTCATTACCTGACTCCCATTTTAAAGACAGATTGATTTGTGTGTTTATTTTGCTACTGGAGTGATTCAATAACGATTCTGAATTTAAAATCGTTTGTGCATGCGTAATACTACACATGAATAATGCAAAGAGCAGAAGAAATCGCATCTTTTTTTTTCAAAAATAGGTGTTTCTATTCGAAGAAAAATGCAATTATCGTAAGAATTGTATCTTTAAAAATAAATTCTGTTGGTATGAAATATATTTTTCTCTTAATAGCTCCTTTTATTTGCTTTTCTCAGACAATATGGGATGGTGATGATTTAACCTTTTCTAAACCCAATGGTTCTGACTTTAATCAGGAAGATAACCAAGATCGAATTTCTGATGATGTATGGTTGACTCGAGGGAATGGCGGAGGGTTGTTCAACATTAAAGATGAGTCATATTACAATGATGGTGTGAGTCCATCTCATACCCTGTGGGCGATTGGTGTGACTTCTGAAAACGATCTTGTATTTGATAATTTTAAAGATTTTTATGGACCAAGTGGAAATAAACCACCAATAAACACTCGAATTGTTTTAAAACTCACACAAGGAACTACGCAGGAATCAGATGATATTCATATTGATTTGATATTTAACTCATGGACTAGTGGTGGAGGTGGTCAAAACGGCGGTGGTGGTGGATTTAGCTACACTCGCTCAACTGACCCTAGTTTGAATGTAGAGTTTAAAAATACTGTTGATTTTTTTGTATATCCAAATCCTACACAAGGATTTGTTCACACAAACCAAGAGATTATTTCGAAAATTCGTGTGTATGACCTCACTGGAAAACAGTTGATGAAAACAAATAATTCAAGTGTTGATTTAGGGACTATCGATAATGGGATGTACATTATCAAATTGTATCGCAAAGACAATAAAGAGTGGTTGACAAGACGAGTGTTGAAACAGTAATTTTTTTTATTTTAGATAAACTAAAATGAAACAAAAAATGAAATTACAAACCACTTTATTTTCTCTTGTGTTGATGTTTTCTGTAAATGCACAAGAGTGGATATCTGATTCAGAATGTAAGTCAGTATCCGCAAAAATTATTAATCAAGCAATATCTCACCTTGTCAATATCGAACAATCGGTTGCAGTTGGAATGGCCAAAGCTGTAATGATTTCAGATAAAAAGTGTGAGTGTGCAAAACTAGTTCTGGCTGCTGCAGCTTCGGGTAATCAAGATTTTGGTTCAAGAAAAGCAAAGCTATCAGAAGTAAATGCAAGCAAGTTAAGCCTCGAAGAAAAGGCATGGTATGACCTTTTGGTTGCGACTACAACTGAGGAAGACGACTGGACATTAACTTATGACAAAGCGCTTGCAGATTTTCCTAACAGTCCACTAATCAATTGGTTTTCGACAAGTACAGAGGATTGGAGCACGTATTCAAAATTTGCTACAAACTTTCCTGCTAACGCTGCTTCTGCATATAATATGTTAGCTTATGCACATGCTTATGGCGAAATAGGTGATGGTCCAGATTATGATGCAGCATTTGCTTCATTAGATAAATTAGAAAAATTGCATAATGGACCAAACTCCCTTGACTCAAGGGCAGAGATTGCTGCTATGAAAGGTGATTATGAAATGGCTTTGGACTTTCAGTTGAAAGCTTTTGACTATGCAACATCTTCATCTCCCTATCAGTATAATTTGCCCGTGTATTGGAGAAAAGCAAATCAGTCAGACGTAAGTAATGGTTTAATAGAGGCACAAAAGAATATGCAAAATGCTATTCTTGAGGGTAACGTTGAAGATTTTTCAAAATATATCTCTAACGATTTTAGCTTGGTGACTGGTGATTCCAATCTTGGTGACTTTTACACTTTTTCAACTGAAAATATTACACAAGAACAAAATTATTCTTGGAACTCCTTTGAACTCAGAGATTTTGAGACTCATTTTTCACCTGATATGAAAACAGCTATTTTAACTTTTTACGCAAATGGATCTTATACGTTCACTGACTTCCAAAAAGAAGTTGCATACAGTACTCGTGCATCATCTGTATGGATAGCAACTGACCAAGGATGGAAGTGTGCACATGCAAACTGGGCGCCATACAAATCGGGAACAGGTATTCCTGAGTAAAATTTACATTTAATTGAAGATAAAGCCAGGTTCTGTCTGGCTTTTTTATTTTCCAATACATGACCTTTACAGAAGTTGACTTATTTGCCGATACAAAAATTAGCAAAGATATTTCCTAAGAGCTCATCAGACGAAATCGATCCTGTGAGCATACCTAAATGATGCAGTGCTGTTCGCATATCAACTGCCAACAAATCACCACTCAAACCACTTAACAAGCCTCTTCGAACAGTTAAAATCGCAGTGAGGGTTTGTTGGAGTTCATTGTGATGACGGCTATTGCTCACAATCGTATCGTAGTTGGTGTGATTCACAAGCTGAACCAGATGTTTTTTCAACTTGTCCAAGCCTGTACCTTTTTCAGCTGAGATAACGATTGAATCTATATCACCCAGCCTTTTGCTGTGGTTGATGAGTTGATTTGTATCATGAAGGTCTGACTTGTTCAACAACACCAAAGGGTTTTGATGCTGTAGTGCTTTGACCTCTGTTTTGATGTCTTCAATTGTCATTGTTTTTGGATCCACTACGTAGAGAAGAACTTGCGCGTCTGAAATTTTAGTTTTGGCCCTTTTAACGCCTATGGCTTCGATAGTATTTTTAGTCTCTCGAAGACCAGCAGTATCGATAAATCTAAACTGAACCCCATCAATCGTAACATTATTTTCTATGCTATCACGTGTGGTACCTGCAATTTCTGAAACGATGGCTTTTTCTTCTTGGGAAAGTGCGTTGAGCAAGGACGATTTTCCAGCATTTGGCTTTCCTGCAATAGCAACAGGAACGCCTTGTTTTATGGCATTCCCAACATTAAATGAATCTACAAGTGATTTGATTGTTTCTTGGGCATCTTGTAATAGTTTATCCAATGCATTTCGATCTGCAAAATCAACATCCTCTTCGCTAAAATCAAGCTCAAGTTCTACCAACGATGCAAAGTCGATCAGTTGTTGTCGCAGTTGTTCTAATTGATTACTGATACCCCCACGTAGTTGCTGTATGGCCACTCGATGTGCAGCTTCTCCTTCACTGGCAATGAGGTCTGCAACTGATTCTGCTTGGGTTAAATCCATTTTCCCATTCATAAAAGCGCGAAGAGTAAATTCGCCGGGCTCTGCCATTTGTGCACCTTCTTTTTGCAGCAATTGTATCAATTGCTGTTGAATATAGATTGATCCATGGCACGAAATCTCAACAATATCTTCGCCAGTGTATGAATTTGGTCCTTTGAATAAACTTACAAGAACCTCATCTAGAGTGCTGTCGTTTTGCACAACATGACCTAGATGAATGGTATGAGATTTTTGCTTTACAAGGGCTTTGTCATGTACTGATCGAAAAACACGATCGGCGATGCTGATGGCTTTACTACCCGACAGACGAACAATTGCAATGGCACTTGTGCCTGGTGCAGTAGCCGATGCGACTATGGTTTTACCTTCATTTTGCATTTGGCAAAAGTAAAAAAACAAAAACTAGCTGATGCCTTTTTTGTAGGTACGACGACGCTTGTGTAGTTCATGGTCATAGTTTTTCCACATGAGTTGAATCGAATTGTTCTCTTCCAGTTCAGGATTTGTTTCCACATTTGTAATCCCTTGTGCATTAAACATTTTTTGGATGGCGTCAAACAAAATTGCTGTCACTCCTTTGTTTTGATAGGCTGGATCGATACCGATCAAATAAAATGAAGCTCTGTTATTTTTTCGAAGTGCACGTATAATGTGAAGAAATCCAAATGGATAGAGAGAGCCATTCACTTTCTTTAAGGCTTCTGAAAAGGATGGCATGGTGATGGCAAAGGCAATGAGATTGCCAGATTTGTCTACTACACACTTGATAAACCTGGGATGGATGTAAGTAAAATACTTTTCTTTATAATGCGCAATTTGATAGGGCTGAATGGGCACAAAAGACTGTAGGTTGTTATAGGTCTTGTTTAGTAGGTCAAACATCTTATCGACGTAGGGTATCAGCTCTTTACGCTTCGAAAATTCAAGTGCACTCAATTCGTATCGTTTTGAAATGAGTTCAGCGTATTTCTTAACCTTTTTAGGCGCATCTTCAGCCTTGAATATCTTAATTTGAAACTCGACCCATTCTGCTTGTTTGACAAGTCCCAGTTCTTCGAGGTGTTTCTTTTGATAGGGGTAATGGTACCACGTGATCATAGTGTTTTTGTATTCATAGCCTTGCACCAACACCCCTGCTTTGTCCATATTCGAAAAGCCCATTGGACCTTCGAGATATGTCAATCCATTTTGCTTCCCCCACGAATTTACAGCATCGATAAGCATACGACTTACGTCGAGATCGTCTATGGTGTCATACCACCCAAAACGAACCTTAGTTTTGCCTTGTTCTTTAACCTCAATCCAATTGATTAATGCAGCTACACGACCAATAATTTGCTTTCTATTTTTCACGACAAAGAGCTTGGCTTTGGCATTTTCAAACACAGGATTTTTCGTACGATTAAATATGGCTTTTTCTTCTTTGGTGATGGGCGGAACCCATTGATCACAACCTTCATAAAGTTTAAAAGGGAATGTAAAAAAAGCATGGTATTCTTTTTTTGTCTTTACCTCATGTAGGCTGTATTGCTTCATTGTTTATTCTTTTTAGATGCTTTTTTTTGTTTTCGTTCTGCTTTTTTTCTTTCACGTTCACGATCACTAAATTCCTTTATTTTTTCAGCATTCATTTTTCGATCTATACGATTTTTTTTGCGTCGTCTTCTTAATTCTTTTATTTCTTGGGGAATGCCATTGTCGTTGTAACGATCAATGCGATAAGAAACACCAATGCCTGCAGCGAACATACTTGGAGTGTTCTTGAAAGTATGACTCAAAAATATATCCACTTGTATGTTTTCGTTGAATAGATAAACAGCTCCAGCTGTTAAAAATACATCTGTTGATAACTTGCTGTCAACACTTATTTGCTCTACAAAACCCATCAATCTTTTTTTGATGGGAATCATCAAACTGCTCGACATAAAATTTTGTTCATTGGCACTTCCCAAATATCTTCTTCCCCAATTTGTTACAACCACAAAATTATTTAGAAAATGGTTTTGTGTAATCAACATGACTTCTCCTGAAATCTGATTTTGTTTTAGTGTGGGGGACATCAGATCAAAAATAGGTGAAAAAGGTTCTCCATAGGGATAGATGTTTCCAAGGTTCAATTCAGATCCTAAATAAAGTGATAATGCTGGAACCAAATCAATAGCTCGAACCCCTTTATTTGCCCTGTAGCTTTTCGTGTCTGGCTTATACCACTCAGAGTTTCGAAATGGATCAAAAAGCAGAAGTTTAAATCCAAGGGTATTCTTTTTTGTGCCAGCTCTATTATAGGTCAACCTTCCTGATGGGTTATTAAAAGATAGTTGGTCATTGTGATAATCAACTCGATAAATCAGTTCAAGGTTTTGCAAAATCAAACCTGTTCGGAGATCGATGGTAAATCCTGCGCCTTTGCTTATTGCATCTGCTAGCGAAGCAAATCGGTCTTGACGATAAGAGGCCCCAAACTCGAGCTGATAAACACCTGGTCCAACAGAAAAAGCTCCCTGTGTAAAACCGGGGCGATTACTGTTAATAATATGTGTATATTGACTGCTCACAGTCGAAGAAAAGAACAGTAAAAAAAGACATAATATCGAACAGGATTGATTCATGAACTCAAATATAAAGAAATGCTTTAGTACAAGTAACGCCTAGAATTGTATTTTTGACATTCAAGTCCTTGATTAATGATAAAAAATAGCATTCCTCATTTTCTTTCAGTTATATTTTTAGCCTTGCTATCCCTGGGTTTTTTCTATCCATTACTAAGTGGTAAAGTCATCGTACAGTCTGATATTCAGCAGTTTCAGGGGATGCAGCGACAAGTGTTGGAGCATCGTGCCGACTACGGCGAAGAGCCATATTGGGCTGACAATGCATTTGGTGGAATGCCTACCTATCAAATTACCTCTACATATCCTTATGATTTTATTGGAATACTAGACAAGTTGATTCGATTTTTACCACGCCCTGCTGATTATCTTTTCGTGTATCTACTCAGTTTTTATCTTTTGA
>CACOXF010000001.1:45000-141021 GCA_902631125.1 uncultured Bacteroidota bacterium | reverse complement strand
AACCCAATTCATTTTCTAATACTCCCATCTCTTTGGCTGACGTTTTGCCAACAATCGCAGATTTAGCAGGTCATAGCGATCGAAGACTGATGAAAACTATTGATGGCGGTAGCATAAAAAAAGTATTATTTAACTCTGGTAATGGGAAAGTTAAAAGGCAGGATAATGGATTTTATTTTCATGTTCCTTACAGAAATAAAATCGCATTTGACAGACCTCACTCATCAATTATTACAGGCCCATATAAGCTCATTAAGTTTCATGACAATGATGAGCTAAATTTATTTGACCTTTCGAGTGATATAGGAGAGCAAAATAACCTTGCTGAGAAGTTCCCAAATAAAGCAAAAAAATTGGAATCTAAAATGGAGCGCTACTTTAAGAAGCACAAAACAGTGAAATGGAGAAAAGGAATTGATTGGAAATTTAAATCTATTAAAGAGGTCAATTCGTTTTATTAAATTTTCTTTTAGAGAGATTAATTCTAGGTTCAAACCATGGCTTAACCTTATCTAGTTGTCTTCCAAGGCCTTTTGGATATTTTTGTGCCTCAACAACTCTTTTTTCAAGAACCTCTTTAAGTGAATCAAGAACCTTGGTATATAGTTGGTCATTTGCCAAATTAATCAATTCGTCCTGATCGTTTTTGTGATCATATAGTTCGTAATTAAAAAGGTTTTTATGCTTCCAGCGATTTAATCGGTATCTTTTTGTTTTTATTGAATAGCCTTGTGCCATTCCTTGAGGAGTTCTGACTAAAAGTTCCGTCAGAGCGCTATTTCTGATAGGAGTTTTAGACCCATTAAAATATGGATTTAAACTTTTGCCACGCACAAAATCTGGTGTTTCCATTTGAAGTAATTCCATAATTGTTGGGTACAAATCAACAAGCTCAACAGGCTCGTTTATGGGACCTAAACTACTGGATATTCCGGGTCCTGAAAAAATTAAGGGAACCCTCGTAGCATGTTCGAATAATGTTTGCTTTTGCCAATGTCCATGTTCTCCAAGGTGATAACCATGATCAGATGTAAAGACAACTATTGTTTTTTTATCTAAACCTGTTTTTTTGAGTTTATCCAACACCCGACCGATTTGAGCATCCACAAAGCTAACAGTTGCATAATATGCCCGTATGATTTCTTGTGCGAGTTCAGGGTCTAGGCCAACTTGTTCTTTTTTTGCTCGTACTGAAATAGCAGCTGGCTCTGGGATGGTTTCTAAATATTGACTTGAAATTTGTGGGACAGAAAAATTTTTATTTTTCTGAAATTCATAATATTTTTCAGGGGCAATAAAAGGTACGTGGGGTCGGTACAAACCGAATGCTAAAAAGAAATTCTCACCACTCTTGGCAAATTCGTCTAGAAATGCAATAGTATTGGTTGCTCCAATTCCATCTGTTTGTTCTTCATCTTTACCAGAAGCCTTATGCCAGCTTAAAACGCCCCCATTAAATCTTGGTTTTAGAAATGTTATTTTATGCTCTTCAATTTTATCTCTTCCATATGGGTTTACTGTTCTATCCCAAGTATACATATCATCATAACTAGCCGTGCCTATATCTCTTGGGTTATGGTAGTGAAAAACTTTTCCAACTCTTATGGAATGATAATTTTCCATCCTGAATTTTTGCCCTAAAGTTATTACGTCAGGAATCGTTTGGCGAACATGAAGTCTCAGCTCTTTAGATTTTGTTTGATCTGGATAAAGCCCTGTCATAAAAGAAACTCTAGAGGGACTGCAGAGTGGATATTGAACGTGAGCATTTGTAAACAACACCCCCTCTTGAGCAAGCCTGTCTATGTTAGGAGTATCAGCAAGGGGATCACCATAGGCGCCAATAGCACAATTTAAATCATCAGCGATGATGAGTAAGACATTAAATTTTTCTGAATGTTGAGCAAAATTAAATTTAGAAATTAATAAAAAGAATAAACCCAACTTAATAAACTTAAATCGATTTAAATAATTACAAAAACTTTTAAAATAAATCATTTCTTAACAATTAATTTGTGGAATGATTTGTATGCTTCATTACCTAATTTAACTAAATAAACTCCTTTGTTTAAATCCGATATATCTATTTGGGTTTTGATTTTTTTCTTAATTAGAATTTTCCCATTTAAATTAAAAATACTTGCTGTCAAGCTAGAACTATTTGAATCAATATAAATTAAATTTTTCGCGGGGTTAGGATATATTTTTATCACATCATTTTTTTTATTTTTACTTGAAAGGGCGTTATTAGGGTTGTGACTCGCATAATACTCACCTAAAGTTGTTAGCTGATTGTTTTCATAGATGATATCAGCAGTTTCAAGCATTGGGTATTTTTCATTATTTGCATTTGGATCGAACCAAGAATAACGCTTGACATAATCCAACTCATGCAATTCATTTAATACATTTTCCATAAATGTTATTACATAATTTTCTGAGTATATGTTTGGGTTGTTTATTGTCGCATTAGTGTCTCTTACTCCAAATTCAGTTATCCAAATAGGTTTTCCGTAGGTTTGATAAACCTCTTCTATAAGTTCAATGAATTTGGTTGGGTTATTTTTATGATAAATATGAATGGCAACGAAATCCACCCTTAAGTTTTGATTAATTGCTGCTTGCATAAAACCCCTCATCCAATCATTAAGTGGAGAAGAGGTTACAGGGCTAGATATGGGGACATTTAATGTTTCTAGTAATGGCCAAAAGCTAACAACTTCATCAACCGTCATATTCGACTGACTTACTAGGTCAGGTTCATTAAACATCAGTACATTTTGGATTTTTCCCAAGCTAACCAAGTTATTTAAATAATCTATTTTGACTTGAGTAGCATTGTTCCTTCCCCATATCATCGGGACAAATTCAACCCCCTCAGGATAGTTGTCTCTATATTCCCAATGCCATGAATAATGCCAATGAGGTTTTAGCTTTTCAAAACGCTCTTGCCAACTATTCTCATATTGAAGATTAAAGGCAACCCCTTTTTTTAATTCTATGTTTTCTTGAGCAAATAGATTGAAACAAACCAATATAAACGAAACACTAATTTTTTTCATTTTGATTTTAATTTCAATTTATAAAAAAACTTTTCAAATAGCCGACGGTAACACTTATTTTGTGATTTTTGCAGGGAATAGTTCAAGTGTATATGATACAAATTTAAAAAAAGTAATTATAAACTTATTTAAGATTTACAATAGGTTTGACTCGAATTTAAATTTAGCTTTCATCTTGATATGCGATTGAAATCTATCAGATAATTTATTCTTAGTGAAAATTGGTGTTGCGCTGTATGATCAAAAAGATTGCCTAAGCTTTTGAAATAATCAAGCTTTGTAGCATTATCACTTTTAAACAATTGGTTTCGGTACAACAACACCATATTACTTCCTGGGGCAAACCACCACTCAAAATTAATGTCTATGTTCCAGATGTTGAAGTTTGTGTCTGGATCAAAATCTAGAACTGAAAAGTCTGTTTCGGTTCGTTTTCCGTCTTTTTTTAGTCGAAACAGAGTCTGATCGTATTTGGCTCTACTCCAATAGTTTCTTAGTCTTAGGTTAATCCATTTCTTGCTATCTAAAAAGTAACTAAGGTTAATGTTGTTTTCCACAGATCGAATATATCTTTTGCCAAAATAAATATCTTGATTTATTGTTTTAAGATATCCCACATCATCTTTAAAATTAAGATGGTTAGACTTTAATGCGAGTGAAAATTGTTCTGAAAAACGATATAGCATAGATAAATTAAGTCTGTTTTGAGATTTTTGTTCTTCAAAATCTTCTTTAAAATAAGCAAAGTTGTTCCATTGAATCCGATATGAGAAATTTTTGTTTTTATTAGATTGCACCACAAACTTTGATTGGAAGTTCTCAGGTTCTTCTATGAAGCGGTTTATTATTCTGGGTTTGTCATAATCTCTTGTCTTTGAAGAGTAAGCAAAATCAGCTTCAAAAACCATTAAATTTTGTGTTGAGAAATTATTTCCAAATCTAAGACCCCAAAACTTTCTATCAAAAGAGTGAAACGTACGTGTGTCATTTAACCACAAGTAGTTACTGTACTCTCTAAGAAAGCCATACTCATTGAGAATTTGATAGCTTATTATAGACGAAAATCTCTGATGATCTTGAAAATTAAAATATCCCAACTCATTCTGTTTGTAATGTTTATCTACACCCCACCAGCTGAAATTGTATCTAAAATTGCCCTTAAGTTCACTGAAACTAATACCAGACCTAAATCCATTTTTACTATTTTCTGAAGGTGTTTTACTACCAAAGGCTTTTACTTTAATGTTAAAATCTCTATTGTAGTCAAAAAAGTCTGCTACAAATGCCACATTGTTTCCATACAAACCATCACGTCCAGTTTTATTGGTATTTAGTAGACTAATTGACGAGTAGTCATTCAACAGTTGCTGAGATAAGGAAATTACATTGTAATTAACTAAAGGTTGTACAGTTTGTTTTCTTCTTTGATTTAAAGATGAGTTTTGAACTTCAGCTTCAACCTTGTCAGTGATGGCATTTAAGAAACCTATACTGAGATATCTGTTTGTTGTTCCTGTTACTTTAATAGTATTTAAGAGTTGTGGGGTTTCATCAAAATTAAAAACCTGCTGATCATTCTCTAATAAATCATTACCAACTGAAACTTTTTCTCCAATTCTTCGGCTGTAAAAAAATGATCCACCACCCATGTCATCATCTGCAATCTTAAACAAGGTGGCACCTTCAGTAAAAAAAGCTCTGTTTTCAGAGAACTCTTGCTCAAAAGGCCCCAGATTTAGTTCTACGTTATCAAAGGCAACTTGGCCAAAATCCGGAATTAGAGATGCGTCTAAAGTAAAACTGCTATTTATCCCATATTTTAAATCCATACCAGCTGTGTAAGAGGCCGAAGGCCCTAATCCTTTTTGTAAATTAATGGATGACTGAACATAAGGATAAAAAAACATCCTTACAGGTGGACTTACATTCTCTATTCCAGTGAGTGTTCCATTGGACTCATGATATTCCAACTCATTGATATTAACAGGGCTCCAAACATAGGTTTCGTCCAAACTTTGAATTTTTCTACCAAAGTTTAATCCCCATATTTGTTCCTCTTTTTCAGGAAATCGAATGGCACTGTAAGGGATTGCCATTTCTACACTCCAACCATCTGACCCTATGTTTGTTTTGGCATCAAAAACAGTATCGTATAAAAAATCATCGGACTCAATCGTTCCAGAAGAATATACATCGCCAACTGTGCCAGCACTTGTTATCTGAAAACCAAAAAAGTTTAAATCGTCGTTATATGTATTGAAGGTTACAAAAAAAGTTTCCGCATTTACATTCCAAATTTCATCACGCCGACTAAATTCTTTGGGCATTTTGTCTGGATTTGGATGTTTGAGAATCGCTCCGACATAAATCGCACTCTGATCATAACCTAAATATGCAATTGTCTCATATTTAAGTGGTATTTTATTTCCATAACGTGTTTCAGGCCACATCAAAGTAAAGTTTGATGCAGGAACCAAATTATTCCAAATTTCCTCAGACAGTATTCCATCTATCACGGGTGCGCTTTTTACCGCATATGCTTTATACACCTTACTTTCTTGAGCTTGAATTATATTAATTATTAAAAAAAGGGAAACAAATAAATACCTCACAAAATGTTAATTTTAATACAAGAAGTTATATGGTCGTTGAAAATAGCATTTATTTATTTAAAAAGTAACTTTGGTATCATTGATGATGCAAATAATTAGTTTTAAAAAATAATTAACTAAAAATGGAGAGCCAATTACTGTGAATCAGTTCTCCTTTTACGTGAACCAAATATACAGCTGTTCAGACTTTTTGAGTTGAATCAGTGAAATTAACTTATAAAAATATTCCTAAATATGAAAAATTTTTTTGGGAATAATTTGTGACACAATTCTTCAGTACTTAAAATACTTTAATTATATAATTTATAGTTATTTAATTTAAAATTTTATATATTTCTAGAGATAATTTTAACGAAATGAAAAAAACAATAATTTTTTTGATCTTAATTCTTTCATATTCTTTAAGTGCTCAAACGTGGGGAAACAGGGAATATTGGATATCTTACGAATACACTCCAAAAGCAGATCAAATCTCTGAGTTTGAAAAAGCAGTGAAAGAAAAAACAAATAAATGGAACACTAATTTAGAAACTGCAATTTTTACTTTTGAAGTTGTGAATGGACCAAATTCTGGGACCTATGAAAGATGGGTTACTAGAAAAGATCGATCATTTTTTGACCAAGACTTCTCAAAAGAGATTGAGTATTGGAAAAAGAATGTTGCAAAGTATATTGCTGATCAAAGTGGTCAACAAACTTGGAGAATTTTCAAAGGAGCTTCATACGGTTGGGGACCTGAAAATACCAATGTTAATAAGTTCTATCAGCAAAATAGAGTGGTGGTAAAAGCTGGAATGACAGCCCAGTTTTTACGTGCACACGAAAGAATGGCCAAATTAATGGCTGAATTAAATTTTACTGGAAATCGAGCAGTATTTCGGATTGAGAATGGAGGAAACACAAGAGAATTTGCTGTAGTTTACGGTTTCGATCAGCATGGTGGTGATGGAAGTGGAATATGGACTGACCTAGCTGAGGAGTCCTCCGTTCGAGACGCATATAATGAAATGTTTGGCTATGAAGCTTGGTCTACTGACTGGCAAGCAAGTTCAGAAGCTGTTGAGTTATGGGGAAATCTTGCACAAAAAACTCGATTTAGACCTGAACTTTCTACCAAACTGCAATAATTATTTCTTCAATTAAAAAGCCCACTTATGTGGGCTTTATTTTTATTAATGCTCACCAAATGTAACTTGCACATCTGCCCCTTTATTTGATCCCTCTGAAGTCACCTCTTATACTAACCCCATTTAGGGTCTAAAACTCTCCTCAACATTAAGTAGATAAAATCTGTTCTATTATGGCTAATTTTTGACTACTTCTAGGGATGAAATCAATTATTTTAGTAAATTCCATTGTCTTCCTAATTTTTAACTTACTTGAACGTTCAATAAAACCAAGATTTAAAAAACTTTTCATATGATTACTCTTTATCAAGTATTTATTTTGGCAATCCTATGCTTTGATAATGTTCAGGGGCAATCTACCAAAAAGCCAAATGTTGTGCTTATAATGATTGATGACTTAAATGATTTTCCAGAGGGTTTCTACGGTCACCCTCAAGCAAAAACGCCATATATAAAAGCCTTTGGACTTTCAGCCACACGTTTTTTGCATACTTATTCAAACAATCCAATGTGCGGTCCCTCACGAGCGAGTATGTTTACAGGTGTATACCCACACAATTCTTCTCATTTTTGGATGAAATCGTGGCTAGATAACCAAGTGCTGGCCAACACCAAGACCATTATGGAAAAATTTAAAGATGATGGTTACCATGTAATTGGAAGTGGAAAAGTACTTCACCATAATAAAGAAGATGTATGGTCTGAATTTAAATACAAATCAGATTATAGCCCATTTGTTTACGCAGGCGATTATAAGCCTAAGAAAAAGCCTATCTCACATCCTGATGTACCTGCTCCTTTCAGAACCAATCGTATCGTTGATGGACTCAATATGGGGGGTGGTTTTATAGATGGTTCTTATGGCCCTATGAAAAACTTTGGGGGACAAACTTTAAATGGCGAACGGCTTTGGTGGGTCTATGGCGGGTTTCGAAGTGGGAAAGAACTAAAATATCAAAATGATAAAGACCGTGATTTAACACCCGATGAACTAAATGCACAATGGGCTGAAAAGCGTCTCTTGGAATTGGCTAAAGAAGACCAGGACACTCCTTTTTTCTTGTCAGTTGGGTTTCTTCGTCCGCACACCCCTCTAATAGCCCCTCAAAAATATTTTGACATGTATCCTCTAGACAGTATTCAGTTGGCAGATATTTCACCCGGAGATAAAGAAGATACTTTTCTGCATTTGGTAGACCAGTTTGAAACAAAAAACAGAAGAACCCGATCAATTGAAATGTTTGAAAATCTGGTAGCCTCTTATGAAGATCCAAAGGAAGGCTTAAAGCGTTTTACGCAAGCTTACTTGGCCTGTGTAACCGCTGTTGATGACAATGTAGGTCAAGTGATGCGTGCCATTAATAACTCTTCACTCAAGGACAATACCATAGTAATATTAACAAGTGACCACGGTTGGACTATGGGACAGAAAGATCACATTTACAAAAACTCGTTATGGGAAGAAAGCACAAGAGTACCTCTAATTATTCGAGTTCCAGAAATGACTGTGCCAAATACGGTCGTTGACCATCCTATTTCTTTAGTAGATTTATATCCTACTCTTTTGGAATTGACAGGAATTGATCTAGAAACACGAAAAAACAAAAAAGGGCATGGACTAGATGGGTATTCTCTTGTTCCTTTTTTAAAAAACCCGAAAACAGATAATTGGCAAGGTCCTGAGGGGGCTTTGTCAGTAGTTTACAGTTCGGATTTAAACAAAAATATTCCAGAAAATCATCACTACTCAATACGCACCAAAGACTATCGTTACATCGTATACAACACTGGACAAGAAGAGTTGTATGATAAAAATTTAGACCCAAATGAACGAAACAATCTTATTTTTGGTAAATCACATCCTGAAACATCAAACATGAGGGCTTTGATGAAAAATATTACATACCCTATTGTACCGCAAGGAATTACATTAATTGAAGACAACTAAGTCTTTACTTTTTAATAATTAAATACATTTTATTTCTACTTAAAAATTGTATTTTTAAGAAAACAAATAAGTTGCAACTTAAGTATTTCATAACCGAAAACGATGATCACCAGAGTTTTTTTGTTGAACGAAAAACCATACCCTATTTTGGGGTCGACTGGCACTATCATGAAGAATACGAATTGTTGTATCCTATCATCGGTACAGGGGTGCGTATTGTTGGGGACAGCATGGAGTATTTCAATGAAAATGAATTGGTTCTTTTGGGAAGTCAGCTGCCGCACTTGTTTAAAAATGAAGTACATGATTCTTCAGAGGAGGTAGACTATATTATTATCAAATTTAGTCCCTCACTTATCCATACATTCGTGGATAATGTACCCGAGTTTTCCAATATAAAAACAATGCTTGAAAAGTCCCGAAGGGGTATTATTTTCCAATCTATTGACAGTTATGTTCTGCTGGAGGACATCATTCGCATTTGTGAGTCTAGTGGTGCAAATCGTTTGATTCAATTACTTAAAACACTTAATCGATTATCTTGTATTGAAAACACACGAAATTTGGCTTCAGAAAACTTTAATCCTGCAACAGGAAATACCGAAAAGGAAGATAGGCTTCAACGCATAATAAACTTTATTTCAGAAAACTACCTTCGTGAAATCACCCTTCAGGAGTTGTCAGATTTGGCTTTTATGACAACCAATTCATTCTGTCGATTCTTTAAAGAACGAACAGGAAAAACAGCTTTTCAATTTATACGAGAATATCGCATTAGTAGGGCATGTCAAATGATTATTAACAGTAGAAAATCTATCTCACAAATTTGTCATGATACTGGTTTTAACTCATTTTCGAGTTTCAACCGGGTTTTTAAGTCTGTAAAAGGGATATCAGCTAGTGAATATAAGGGCAAGTATCAAAGACTGAACAATATTTCCTCTTAGCTCAAACTATTTGAGTAACCAAGAATAACAGATGCTAAAATGAGAACTGCCAATCCAACTAAAAGTAGATTGAAAGGCTTATGGGCATTTTTCCACTCTCCAGCTCTATAAGCCCAAATATTACTTACAATTAGTGAAAGCCCAAGTAACATTGGCCACCCAACTATGTTTCCAAGGTTGTTGTCAGATACTCCATTCATAAGTGCAGCTCCTTGTCCATAAAAACCCAGAGCTGCAAACCAACAAAGACCAGCAATCACAGACCAGAAATAGGCTTTTTTAGATCCAGCAATAAAAAAGTTGGACCAGCTATTATTTTTGACAATTAGGACAAGGCTATACAAAGCGTTCATAGCATAGGCTCCAATAAATACAATCAGCCAAGCAATCAGACTTGCATTGCGGCCATTGATTCCATAATTCTCCGAAATGAGGGTTACATCGTCATTGACATTGGTATGTCCAACAGCCAATAGTGAGGAGAGAATTCCGCAGACAACCGCAATGGCGATACCTTTTAAAATATTTCCATCTGAAAGTGAAGAATTGCCTTGAAGTTTGTCTCGATCAATTCCCGCCTTTGCTGTGATTACCACACCTACAATGGTAATTACTAATCCCCAAATTACATAAGGAAATTGAGGTAAACTTATGGCGTTATCATTTTGTAACAACGGAATCAAAGCGCCCAGCGTTCCCGCAATACCCATCACGATTCCCATGGTCAATGACAAACCTATATAGGGAACACTTACTCCAAACATAATACCCCCTATGCCCCATAAAAACCCAAATAACATCGCTATGTAAGCTGCTTGTTGCGCAACAGGATCAGAAAAAACATCTCCTATGACTGTGCTTACATCCGAAACGGAAAGAAATGTCCATACTATGGGAAACAGCACCATGGCAATCGTAACATGTAGCAACCACCAAGATTCCCATCTAAGGGGTGACATATATTTCATTCCTACGCCAAAGGACCCTTGAAACACACTGGCGATTACAACCAGTAAAAAAGGTAATAATATTGATTCCATTTTATTGTTTTATTTTATTAATAATTTTTTTAAATGCGTCATAAATAATCCCTACATCTACACTGTAGGCAATGTACTGAACACCCAGACCACACCATTTTTTGACATCTTGAGGACTTTCACAAAAAGTACCAATAATTTTATTGTGATTTTTGGCAAGTGTAACAGCTTGTTTCATTTTATTTACAACCTCCGGATGGTTTGTTTGACCCGGGTAACCACAAGATTGGGAAAGGTCGTAGGGCCCAAGAAAAATAATGTCAATTCCGTCAAGAGAAACAATCTGTTCAAGATTACTAAGACCTTTATTTCCTTCAATGTGAACAATGGTTAATGTGCCTAAATTTGCCGATGAAAAATATTCCTTCTTTTCAATCCTTGTGTAAGAGGCTGAACGGACATATTTGCACATACCACGTTCTCCTTTGGGGTAAAAGAAACTTGCATCAACCACCATTTGAGCATCAGTAGCAGTATTCACTTGAGGAACTTGAATTGAGTTCACTCCTAAATCAAGTATTCGCAAAATATCAGAGGCCCTGTTATCTGTGACTCTAACGACAACTTCTATCCCCTTTGCTTGTGCAGCACGCGCTATGGTTTGAACGCTTTCTACACTAAGTGGTCCGTGCTCCATATCCAAAATCACAAAATCAAATCCAACCAGAGCGGCAATTTCTGCTACGCTTGGGTCTTGAAGTTTACAAAAGGGACCATGTACGGTCTGACCGTTTAACAATTTCTGTTTTAGGTTGTTGATTTCCATCTTAAAGTGCTATTGAAATTCTCTTTTTAACCAAATAATCTTCTAAAGCTAAGTGAGAACAATCATGACCAATGCCACTATTTTTTATACCCCCGTGGGGCAAGTATATTGCATATTTCACCCCATTGACTTGAACCTCACCAAATGCGAGCTGCTCTGAAAAACGATGGATCCGATCGCTGTTGTTGGTGAAAATATAAGACGCCAATCCAAACTCAGTATCGTTCGCGAGCGTTAAAACCTCTTCGTCTGTTTCAAACGACATAAATGGAGCTATAGGACCAAAGGTTTCTTCTCTAAACAGGCGCATTTCTCTGGTCATTCCTGAAATGACGGTGGGCATCATCCAATTTCCATCTTCCATTCCCTGTGGAATTTCTCCTCCTGCTAATAGAACGCCTCCATTTTCAATGGCATCATTGATCAAATCAAACATACGGTCTCTGTCATTTCTTGTGACCATGGGCCCCATGTCAGGTTTTTGATCTAAACCAAAACCAAGCTTTAGATTGTTAACGTGATCAACATATTTTTCTAAAAATGAATTATACAAGCTCTCGTGCACAAAAAATCTGTTGGCGGCAACGCAAATCTGACCACTGTTTCCAAATTTTATTCCGACTGCTAAGTTGAGTGCTTTGTCGATATCTGCATCATCAAACACAATAAATGGCGCATTTCCGCCAAGTTCCATGCTCAGTTTTTTGATAGATGTAGCACTGTCAGCTATCACACGTTGGCCTGTAGCGGTCGATCCTATCATGGTCAAGACAGAGGGTATTTTGCTTTTGCTAAGCGTAGTTGCAACTTCGCTAGTAGGCCCAGACAAAATATTGACCACGCCAGCTGGAAAATCAATGTCATGTATAATTTTACCTAGAATGTAAGCTGATAGTGGCGACAATTCAGAGGGTTTAATGATAATTGAGCATCCAGAAGCCAAAGCAGGTCCTAATTTAAAACCCACATTGAGGAGCGGAAAATTCCAAGCCAAATATGCGACTGCTACTCCAGCGGGTTGTTGTATCATTTTGTGGGTGTGGGTATTTTCGTAATCTCGAATTTGTTCATCACGCAAATTTTTCATGGCGTTAGGATACCACTCTAATGCATTGATTACCCCTTCAATGTCCTCCCTAGCAGCGTCATAGGTTTTCCCCATTTCATAAACAATGGCGGATCTAAGCAAGTGTTCGTTTTCAAGAACGGCTTCTCTAAGTTTTAACATCCATTTGGTACGTTCTGACAAAGAACATTTTGACCAAAACTCGAATCCTTTATGGGCAGCTTCTAGTGCCTTTTTAGCATCCGCTTTCCCAGCTTCTGCAATTTGAGCAATGGGTTTGCCGTCGGCTGGGCAAATAACATCTGACCTATTTTTGGATACACTTTCTATTAATGCCCCGCCTATATACATTTTTTGATAACCGAACTCCATACTTTTATTGTTTCAGCAATTCTTTAATATCAGCAACTCCATTCGTTGGATTGGTAAATTTATGAAGTGCATCTTGGTCGACTTCAAGACCTAGTCCAGGTGCATTAGGTACTTTAATCTTTCCATTTTTCATCTCTAAGATAGGGAATGTAAGTTGTTCTCGCAATGCATTTTCTGTTTGATCAAACTCTAACAAAAAATCAGGATTAAACATTCTTCCAGGAACAGACTCTAAGTTGGATATGAAATGTAAGGCAACATGCAAGCCAATAGAACTACCCCAAGTATGGGGAACTACATCAACTCCATAGGTAGAGGCTAGCGATGCGATACGTTTGGCCTCAGTCAGTCCGCCAGAGGCACAAATATCGGGCTGGATGATGTCAACCGATTTGTTTTTAAGGAGCTGATGAAAGCCAAAACGCAAGTATTCACATTCACCACCAGCAATAGGAATGGTGGTTTTTTGTCTCAGCTCTCCGTATTGTTCATAAAACTCTGGTGACACAGGCTCTTCAAACCAGGATATTTGGTAGGCTTCCAATTTTTTTGCCAATTCAAGTGCCTCAATATAGGAGTAAGCATGGTTTGAATCAATCATAAGTTTAATGTCATCTCCAATGATGGAGCGTAAAAGCTTCACATTAGAAAGATCTCTATCAATACCCAGACCCACTTTCATCTTGATGGCCTTAAATCCTTTGTCTAAATATCTTTTGGCCTCAACCTCAAAATCTTTAGCTGGATTGTCTTTTTCTGTAAAATACATTCCAGTGGCGTAGGGAACTACATAATTTCTGTGTACGCCCCCAAGCAATGCACCCACAGGCTGTTTCAATATTTTTCCTTTAATGTCCCAAATAGCGATATCGATAGCACTCATCGAGGCTACCAAAACACCACGACGGGCAAAATCAAGTGTTTTGCGGTACATCTTATTCCAAATCACCTCATTGTGTAAGGGATTTTCTCCAATCACCTGAGATTTTAAAAACACAATTCCAGACTCCAAAATGCTAGCAGGACCATAGCCTTCTCCCCAACCGTAAGTACCATCAGAGCAAGTAATTTTAACAATACAGATACAGCGCTCTGAATATTCCCATTGAGAAAAGAAAAAACTTTTTTCCAAAGTGTCTTTCAGTACAAAAGTTTCAATATTCGTGATTGTAGTCATTTGGTAAATAATTTATTTGATTTGGAAAACTATAAATAGTCACAGGCAAAACATGACTCCGATTTAACAGATTATTGTCACTAATTATCTTTTTTAATTTAAATAATCAACGATTTCTTCAGCCTCCTGAATTGATTGAATAAAAGCTACCACCTCGTCGTGTACTGAATATTTGGTGTAGGCGCAAAAAGAATCTTTGTTTTTAAAAGTAGAAACCAAACTTACATCAAAAAAAGAAGCTCCGTAGTCCCCCACATTGATTCCCGTTTCATAGGTTTTAATTTCTGGAATATGCGAAGGCAGCTCATCCAGGCGTCGCTTGACTTCTTGTGCAAGTTGAGTACGATTCATGCCATTGGCATTTTCTTTCAATTTCCAAAGGACGATATGAGTGTACATAAGTTGATACGTTAAAAAAACTTATCCAGTTAATTGCTAAGGAAGTTTTTGATTGTTAGTTATACATCAAAAAAATTATTTTTTGATTAGTTTTAGTGTGGCTACTTTTCCATCTGCAGCAGAAGCCTTTAGCATATAGATGCCTTTGGCTAGGTTGCCAATCTCGACTTGTTCGACATTGTTTGTCTGTGAAAGCACTGTGGAACCGGTAAGTGAAAAAATCTCTACTTGCTCCAATGGCAACTCAGATTGAAACTTAAAAACATCTTTCGCGGGGTTGGGGTATACAGTGAATCTAAAGTCATTTATCTCTTGAGTGTCTAGTGTTGATGTGCTGAGCAAATTCGCACGAACTCTGGTCAATCTTATATCATTTCCGCTAACCCAGCCGTTAAGGTTTTGAGCTGCAAGAACAAAATAACCTCCACTACCATCGCTTTTTAACGCATTAAACAAGGCATCTGGGAAAATGGGAGTATTTTTAGGTGACCCAATAGGAGTACCATCATTTTGTTGTAATTGAGCATATGATGTTGAACTTGCTGCATCTGCACCGATTATAAATTCTATTTTAAGATGATACCCTACACGGTTGACTGCTAACTCATCGACTTCAATACCACCAATTTTCCATTTTGAAGTTTCTTCGGAAACACTCATATATTCAACCCTGTGATCATCATCAGCAGTATTATTGGTTCCGTCAGCCCCTTTACTTAGGTTTGCAGTGCCAACCAGTGAATGAAGCCCAGCTGAAAAAAACGAACCATTAGTTCCCGTACTTGCAATGACATTACCGGTATCAGTTCCATTCCATGGTTTGAAAGAAATTATAAGTTGAATAATATTCTTTTCTGCAGTAGCTTTAACTGAAACTTGATGATGTAGTCGTGTCCAGTTTCCTGTAACCATCACCCAACCATTTGTTGCGTTAGCTGTAAGTTCACTACCCCAATTGTTGTTAGTTGTATCCCAATCATCATGTTGAAATAACTCACCACTTGTGTAGCTTTCAGCAGTTGAAAATTCAACGTCGTACAGATTAGTCGTCTGAGCAATAGAGCATACAATGGTTAAAATAAAAAATAGTGTAAATAAATGCTTCATAATGTTTGAGCTTAAAGTCTGACGAGTTTATAACTGTCTACACTCACTGTTGTGCCCTCAGCAAAACGGAATAATTGTAGTGTTACTTCGGATTTATTTTGTGGTACACTAAAATCCAAACTGCGAGAAGCCCATGCACCATTCTTAGGTTCTGCTACACTTTCTTTAGCTAGTTCTTGACTTTCGTCCCCTTTTCCACAAACTACGCTGAGTACATGTGTGCGCTTCCATGCAAGACCATTATTAACGGCTTTCGTTTTTAATGTCCAGCGGTATCGATTACCCGGAGTTACATCAAAAGATTTGATTAAAAAAACCTTTGCTTGGGTTGTAGAAGAAGCTACTTTATTGTCATCCTCTTGTCCAACCGTCCACACCGATTTATTCCAACCCTGAAATTGAAGAGTATTCCTTTTGGTTATTTCTGTACCTACTGTCTGGTCTTCAAAATCGAGTTCGTATACCAATTCTTGTGCAGTACCGAAAAATAAAAAAACTATAATAAAAAAGACCGAAAGGTGAAAAAACTTCATAAATACAAATGTTAAGTTGTTGATTATACAAACCAACAATTAATATTGTATGTGTAGCTTGCAGCAATTATCATCTTAATATCATTTTTTAGCATACTCAGTTCTTATTCATTACCAAGATTAATAATTGCTTTACTTTGGCAGTAAAATTTAAAGAATCCATGCCACACAAGTTTATTTTGTTATTTGTATTTTCTATAGCTGTGCAGTCACAATCTCCTGAATGGGAGGATTTATCGGTCTTTAAAATCAATACTACAGCTCCGCATGCGCATTTTGAACTGTTTTCATCTCAGACCCAAAAGCAAAAGGGAAACCCATCGAGCTTAGAAAAGTCCCTCAACGGAATGTGGGATTTTAAATTGTATCCGACACCCGACAAAGCGCCGACAAATTTTTTTTCCAATGATTTTGATCGTTCACAATGGGATCAAATTCCGGTTCCTGCAAATTGGCAGTTTCACACAGACGATTTTCCACTGTATAGCAACATCGTTTATCCCTACGAAATCAATCCACCTTTAATGCCCAAAGACTACAACCCAGTGGGGTGTTATGTTCGTACGTTTACGGTTCCCGAAAACTGGGATAAACATCAAGTGTTTTTGCACTTTGCAGGTGTTAACTCTGCCTTTTATGTATGGGTAAATGATCAGAAGGTGGGCTACAGCGAAGGCAGTAAGACCCCAGCCGAATTTGATGTAAGTTCCTATTTGTTATCGGGCAACAATCAACTTGCTGTTCAGGTAATACGTTGGTCTGATGGAACTTATTTGGAGGATCAAGATTTTTGGCGCTTAAGTGGTATTGAGCGAGATGTTCGATTGTATGCTAGCCCTAAAAAAGCATCTTTACGAGATTTTACTGTGCGAACAAATCTCAACGAATCATATACCCAAGCAACACTAGAAGTGGATGTATTGTTATTCAATTTTTCCAGTAAAAAATCCAAAGGGCACATTACCCTTGAACTTATGGACAGAAACAAATCCATTGCCCAAACATCAAAAGTATTTTCACTTAAAAAAGGGAATGAAAGCTTGTTAAAATCTGTAATTCCTACCCAAAACATGCGTTTATGGAGCGCTGAAGTCCCTAATCTATACACGCTTTGGATTCGTGTTTTTGATAGCAAAGGAAATGAAACGCATGCACTGAGTCAGGCTGTTGGATTTCGAGAAACTAACATTGAAAATGGGCAGTTTCTAGTCAATGGTCAACCCATTTTGTTCAAAGGCGTTAATCGTCACGAGCACGACGAGCGGACTGGACATGTGGTTTCCAAAGAATCCATGCGTAAGGATATTGAAATTATGAAAGCAAACAACATCAATTCCGTACGCACATCGCATTATCCCAACGATCCCCACTGGTATGAGTTGTGCAACCAATATGGTATTTATGTCATCGATGAGGCCAATATTGAAAGCCATGGTTTTCATTACAAAAAAGAAGATACACCCGCTTATAAACCTGAATTTGAGGCTATGCATCTGGATCGAATCGAGCGTATGGTGAAGCGAGACAAAAATCAGCCCAGTATCATTAGTTGGTCAATGGGTAATGAGGCAGGAGACGGACCATCTTTTGTCAAAGGTTATAAGTGGGTAAAAGCGTATGACTCCACACGACCAGTGATGTATGAGCGAACTTCGGAACATCCGTATTACAAAAAGACAAATATTGATATTGACTTGGAACCCCATACCGATTATTTTTCTTGGATGTATGCAACTATGGAAATGATTAAAAAAGATTATTTGGGTAAATTTCCAGACCGACCATTTATTTGGTGTGAATATTCTCATGCAATGGGCAATAGCAACGGAAACATCGCCGATTTGTGGGATATGGTTCGAAGCGAACGCCAAATGCAAGGTGGGTTTATTTGGGATTTTGTAGACCAAGGCTTGGCAGCCATTGGTGAAGATGGTATCAAATATTGGAAGTTTGGTGGCGATTTTGCACCCGACCACTACCATACAGATGGAAATTTTTGTTTGAACGGAATTGTAAATGCAGACCGTACACCCCATCCTGCACTGGCAGAAGTTAAGCATGTGTATCAAAATGCTCATGCTAGCTGGGCAGATGAGAACAAGAAAGAAATCATGTTTTATAACGAAAACTTTTTTACTTCATTCGCTGCTTATAAGCTAGAATTTGCTCTTTTAAAAAATGGTGTTGAGATAGAATCTTACATACAGAATTTACAAATACTACCCCAAGAAACAGCATACGTATCACTGGCTTTCAATTCAGAACTAGTGAGTAGCAGTGATTACCACATAAATATTTACGGAAAACTCAAAAAAGCTGATGCAGTTCTACATGAGGGCCATGTAGCCTTTTCCGAACAATTACTGTTGCAGGAAGGTGAGATTGAAACCTCTGATGGTGTACAGAATGGTAAAATTGAGGTTGTTGAAAACCAAAACGAAATTCATTTCAGTATTGGTGAATTATCTATAGGATTTAACAAATTAAGTGGATATTTAACTACCTTGGATGTTTCAGGAAGTGAGATGCTTTTAAAAAGCCCAAAACCTCACTATTGGCGCGCACCTACGGACAATGACTATGGAAACAAAATGCCTACAAGACTAAAAGCATGGAAAAAAGCCTCTGAAAATCAAACATTGGTTTCTTTCAGCCACAAAAAAACAAAGCAGGGTCATCTTGTAGAAAGCTTACTTGAGTTAGCTGCCGTCAACTCCAAAGCGTTGGTGAGTTATTTGATTCAGCCAAATGGTAGCGTTAAAGTTACCCACTTCTTTGACTATGGCGGTGCCCATAACAAAACCGAAATACCAAGAGTTGGACTCAATATGCAGCTTTCTTCTTCTTTAGAGAATGTGGAATGGTATGGACGTGGGCCACATGAAAATTATATCGACCGAAAGGCCTCAGCATTTGTGGGAAGTTATAGTGCCAAAGTTAAGGACATGAAGTTTGACTACGGTAGACCACAAGAAAACGGTTACAGAACACAAACCAAACAGCTTTCGATAACAGATCAAAATGGGGTAGGATTGCAGTTTACGGGGTTGCCAGAATTTTCATTTGCTGTACATAACAACACTACGGATGATTATGATGATGGAGCTTGGAAAAATTCTAAACGAAAAGATGCTTTTGGAAATCCTAAAAACAGTCATCTAAATGACATTAAGTCAAGAGATTTGTTGAACCTAAATATTGACTATCTACAAATGGGCGTGGGTGGTGACAATTCATGGGGTGCAAAGCCTCATGACAAGTATCTTATCTGGCCAAAAGATTACACCTATTCTTTTATCATTCAACCAATAATTAAAGATTAACATAGACGCTATCATGTACAAACAAATTAAATATCAAGTATTTATGTTGCTTTTGAGTTTTTTTGTATGTGCTCAAGATCAATACTATTTGAGTAGCTCAACTGGAAATGACAGCAACAATGGTTCGCTAACGGAGCCATGGAAAACTTTATCAAAACTTAGCAATACCACGCTTGGCCCGGGTGATACAGTCTATTTTAAAAGGGGGGATACGTTTCGTGGGCATTATGTTATTAAAGGGTCAGGGACGGATGGAAACCCAATCACCTTTAGCTCTTATGGATTAGGAAATCAGCCTGTGATAAGCGGTTCAGACCATGATGATGGGGGCGGAGATTATCAAGAAGCAATCCTTGTAACCAATCATGACAATATGGTTTTTGATGGATTAGAAATTCAAAATCACAGAACAATATCGCGCACTGGTGTTGGAGATTTGGTCAGTTTTGGAATAAGAATAGAGGTCTCAGATTCTAATGTAAATCTAAATAACTTTTTCTTCAGAAATATGACATTCAAAAATGTTTATGGACTTTATTGGGTAGATCCATCAAATCAAAGCGAATTCAATGCATTTGAAGTGTCTGGTTTAACTTTTAAGTCATCTTATGGTGGCATCATTAATAATATCCTTGTTGAAGACTCCTATTTTACAGATTTACAACGTATTGGAATCCATATTAAAAATACATCTGGTAAAACTTCTGATAAACGGAATACCAGTATCGTGGTACGCCGTAATGAGTTTTTTCAAATAGGTGGTACTTGTGTTCTACCTATCAGAACTAAAAACTGTTTGATTGAAAATAACATTTTTAATCAACCTGGGGCAAAGACTAATGATAAAATGATAGGACGTGGTAGTGCTGTCTGGAATTGGTATAGCATCAATACTATTGTTCAGTATAACCAAGCCATAAATGCAAAAGGGATTCTGGACTCTCATGGAATTCATGTGGACCATTCTAACGTGGATACATTTATACAATACAATTACATTCAAGATTGTGAGGGTGGATTTGTTGAGATTCTTGGTGGAAACCAACGTGCTGTTTATCGCTTCAACATTAGTGTCAATGATGGCTGGCGTGCAAACCCCAATTGGGCAAACAGCGATCATACAATATGGTTGAATGATAAAATTGGAGGTCAAAGCGGGTACCCTTCTTATGACAGTTATATATACAACAACACTGTTGTCATAAATAAAAGCGGAAATGATGCATTCGACACAGCAATTGATATCAATGGGCAAAACACCCGAATTTTTAATAATATTTTTTATGCTGTTAATGGCTCTGGTATTGGAAATCAACAAGGTAATTATAGTGACCCTAACCTAATGATGACCAACAACCTGTTTTTTGGAAATATTAGAAATAATTTCAAAACCATCGACGCAAACAGAATTGAGGTTAATCCTATTTTTTACAATGAACAAAGTGGTGACCAATATGGATTTCAAATTGATGCTTCTAGCCAAGCAATAGATGCAGGTGCAGCCTATACAGGAAATTATGCTCATCCAGCTATTCCAGTGGACACATCAACTATTTTTGTCAACGTGGAGGAATACCCAACAGTGGATTTCTTTGGCAATTCTCTTTCAGGAGATTCTACACCCAATATAGGTGCTAGCAATGCGAAAAATGGAGAAATTACACTCTCAAACAAATCCGATATTTCAACCGAAAAGGTTTACATTCAAAACCCCATGATATCTGATAAAGTGGTACTCCATGGAGTTAATAAGTCTTACCAATATGCACTGGTTGATATATTGGGGCGAACCAAACAACAAGGCTTTTTAGAAGCCCAAAAAGACGAAATCATTTTGGATGAGTCTCTAAATCCAGGCATATATCTTTTACAACTCAGGGACAAAACTAATACGATTACATCTAAAATTGTTGTGAACTAATCGAGTTTAAACACAAATCATTTAATGTCACTATATGGGTCTATCGAGAAGTTTTTTTGCCAACAAAAACACTATAATTTCAATCCTCTTTGTTTTTATCTTTTCATGTAACTCTCAAAACAATGGCCTCTCCGATGCTGCTGAAGACGATTTAAATGATAAAAATTCATCTACAAGTCCTGTTCCAGCAAATTATGAGCTGATTAGGCAAGATGATTTTGGTTTTTTTGATAAAACAAATTGGTCAAAGGGGCTAATTCATGACACCGACGAATCCATTCGAATGATTTGGAATAAAAATACAGGTGGTGAGCATCTGTTGAATGACAATTATGATGGTTACCTTGTAGACAATAATGCTTATGTTAGTGATGGACTACTTTTTTTAGAAAACAGAAAGGAAAAAATACAAGGTACAGATCCCGTAGGACAGTTTGACTATACCACTGGATGGATTAACTCCCTGCAAAAAATTAACTTTAATGGAACAGAAAAAGGAGTTTACATTGAAATACGTGCCCAATTTCCAAAAGGTGATAAAGTTTGGCCTGCCATTTGGTTGATTGACGACTCCCCAAACAGGGGCTGGCCCCCTGAGATTGATATATGGGAATATTTTGGGCGCTTTTTTAATACCAATCGGACTGATGAAATGTTTATGCGCTACATATATGGGCTTTGGAACGATAAAAAAGATCACAGTGTGACCATTGAAAATTTTCAGCAAACTTATAGTGCATTCAATCAGTTTTACAACTATGGATTTCTTTGGACAAAAGATCGTATGAGTTGGTATATCGATGACAAGATTATACATACAAAGACCAAAGGAGTAGAAGTTCCGTCAGCTGACTGGCCAAACAAATCCATGTGTTTGGTCATTAACAATGGACTAATGCGAGTTGTCAGCGATGAGAACACCACCTTTCCCAATGCACTTGTATTGGATTACCTAAAAATTTACGAGGATAATTAAAATTACTGCGCATCTTACCAAAACAATGCGTACAATAGCACTGTAATAAGTAGTACGCCAAAAGCACCAACATTGAACGTTTCGTCTGTGGCAAAGAGCTTTTTGCTCAGCACGATGCCTTTTGGATCATCTTGATTACCCTCTAGCTTACTGATCCCTACAATCACGATTAATGTACCGATACAAGTCAGCATCATCTGGTGCATAAACGGAAGGTTCACAAACAAGGCCGCATCGCTCCATCCGTTAGGTGCTACTTTAAAGTACATTGCAATCGGAATGGACAATATCACACTCCAAATTGCTGCGTTGTTAGTGGCTTTTTTATAAAAGAGTCCCATAAGGAACACTGCCAATATCCCCGGGCTTACAACTCCTGTATATTCTTGTATAAACTGGAACACCTGCCCCAGACTACCCAGTTGCGGTGCAATCAGCATGGCGATGATAAGGGCAACAAGTCCTGTAAGGCGTCCCACTTTCACCATTTGCTTGTCGTTGGCATTTTTGTTGAACATCGATTTGTAGATATCCATGGTAAATATGGTCGATGTAGAGTTAATCATCGAGGCTAGTGAGGAGACGATCGCTGCGGCTAGGGCAGCTAGGATAAGACCTTTTAGCCCCACTGGGATAAAGTTTTTAATCAGCCAAGGTGCGGCATTGTCATTGGCGACATTGCCTGCGGTTCCCAGAAAGCCCTCGCTGCTCAGAAGACCCATGTTTAGCGTGCCTGTCTCAGGGTCTAGGTTCATCACATAGGCAATGATCCCCGGAAGTACCACAATCACAGGGATAATTAGCTTTAAAAAGGCTGCAAACACGATTCCTTTTTGACCTTCTTTTAAGCTTTTGGCAGCCAGTGTTCTTTGAATAATATATTGGTTAAATCCCCAGTAGTAGAGGTTCGCAACCCACATTCCGCCAATGAGTACCGCTAATCCTGGCAAATCCCACCAAGCGTCTCTTCCGTTGGGGGTGATAATCTCTTGTTTGGAGAGAATCATCGAAAAGCGTTCAGGTGCTTTTTCATAAACGTATTTCAGCCCGTCGATAAAGCTCCCAGAGTCTGTGACGTTCGCTAAGGCAAAGTATGTCATAAGTAGACCGCCAATGATGAGCAATACCACTTGTACAACATCTGTCCAAGCCACAGCTGCCAGCCCGCCCCATAGTGAATAGGCCGCAGCAAACAGACCAAGTCCTATGATGCTATTGAGTAAGATGCTTCCATCGCCACTTCCTACAATGGTATCTAGTGCCTTCCCACCTAAAAAGAGTACGGTTGTTAAGTTGACAAACACAAAGAGTGCGATCCAAAAAACGGCTAATATGGTTTTAAGGTTAGTGCTATATCGTTTTTCGATAAACTCTGGAATGGTATACAGTCCTTTTTCAATAAAAATGGGCAGAAAGTACTTTCCAACCACAAGTAGCGTGATGGCAGCCATCCACTCATAGGAGGCAATCGCAAGTCCAAGTGCAAAACCCGAGCCAGACATGCCGATAAACTGCTCAGCTGAGATGTTGGCAGCAATCAACGAAGCACCAATCGCCCACCAAGGGAGTGATTTACCTGCTAAAAAATAATCTTCCGCACTTTTGGTCTCACCCTTCTTTTGACGGGATACAAAAAATCCGATTGATAAAATGATCAGCGCATAAAGCGCAAATACAGCTATGTCTATTGTTGAAAAATTCATTTGGCTTTGTTTTTAATGGTTTTGTTTATGTTTTGTTTTTTGAATAGTGTTTGGTTGCACAATCACGTAAGCGTTGTGCGGCTTGCTCAGCCGTGATGTCACGCTGGGGACTGGCAAACATCTCGTAGCCCACCAAAAATTTCTTGACCTCGGCTGAGCGAAGTAAGGGTGGATAAAACGACATATGCATATGCCAGTGGCTGTTATCCTTTCCATCTGTGGGCGCTTGGTGTATTCCTGCAGAGTAGGGAAATGAGGTTTCAAAAAGGTTGTCATAGCGAATAGTGAGGGCTTTTAGGATACCTGCATAATCCGATACTTCTTGCAGTGATAGTTCTAGAATAGAGGTAATATGTCTTTTGGGTATAATCATGGTCTCAAATGGCCATACTGCCCAATAGGGAACAAGTGCTAAAAAGCTTTCGTTTTCCAATACAATGCGCTCTTTGGCATCAAGTTCTTGTTGTAAATAATCGCCCAATAAACTGCTGCTGTTTTGGTCCCAATAGCTTTTTAGGTGCACCACTTTTTTCTGCACTTCCTGAGGAATGGTGCGTTGTGCCCATATCTGTCCATGTGGGTGCGGGTTGGAGCAGCCCATTATTGCTCCTTTGTTCTCAAAAATCTGCACATGGTTGATGTTTAGATCACTCCCAAGGTCAGTGTATTCCTTTTGCCAAAGTGTGATCACTTCCTCTATATCACGCTCTTCCATTAGTGGCAGTGTCAAACTGTGATTGGGGTGATAGCAAATCACTTTACATTTTCCGGATTCGCTTTCGGCTTCTAGTAGCCCCTCTTTAAAAGTTTCTTCTGGGCCTTTAAGCAGGGCTGCAAAATCGTTTTGGAAGCTGTATGTGCATGTATAGTCTGGGTTTTTGGCGCCTCCTGCGCGCTCATTGCCTGGGCATAAATAGCAGTTCGGATCGTAATCTAATAGCTCTACTTCCTGGGGCTTGTCTTTTTTGCCTTGCCATGGGCGTTTAGTGCGGTGTGGAGATACCAGTACCCATTCGCCTGTGAGGATGTTTTTTCTTCTGTGTTGGGTGTTGTTAAAATCCATCTATAATTCAGAATTTATGGTTTCCACGCCATTTGAGGTAGCTACCAATATGGAAGTGAGATTAATATCAAAATTTTGTTTGTAGACTTTGCTTGCCAAATCCATAAACTCATTGACAAAGCCCTCTTCCAGAAGGTTGATTGTGCAACCGCCAAAGCCGCCACCCATCATACGACTTCCCACCACCTGCGGGAAGTCTTTGGAAAGGTCCACTAAAAAATCGAGTTCAGGGCAACTGACTTCATAGTTTTTGGATAGCCCTTCGTGGGTTTGGTACATCAGCTTGCCAAAACCCTTAATATCTCCGCTTTGGATAAGCTCTGCAGCTTTTAAGGTTCTGGCGTTTTCACGAGACACAAAAAGTGCCCGTTGATAGACTTTTTTAGAGAGTTTTTCTTTATAAGTCTGGATGATTATTTCTGGAACATCGGCTAAAAAATCATACTGAGGATGGTCTTTTTGAATGAGAGCAAGGGCTTGTTCGCATTCGTCTCTTCGCGTGTTGTACTCACTCGATGCCAAGTTATGCGATATATTGGTGTTCAGTAGCAATATCTTATAAGGAGTAAACTCTGCATCAATGAGTTTGTAGTCTAAGGTCTCGCAGTTTAGAAGTAACAGCTTTTTACGTTTGCCCATCGTCACCGCAAACTGATCCATCACCCCACATTTGGTACCCACAAAGTTGTGCTCTGCCATGCGAGAGATCTCTATAAGCTCCAAATTGGAAAGCCCCAAGTCAAATAAATCATTTAAGCCTTTGGCAACACCACATTCAAGGGCGGCAGATGAGCTGATACCAGCCCCAATAGGCAACTCACTGGATATCACACAATCAAAACCTCCGAGCTTTCCTGGACAGGCTTTTACAATGCCATCGACAACACCAAGCACATAATTCTCCCAATGGGTATCGCTGATTTGTAAGGGCTTGTTGATATCAAAAGAAAAGGCGCCCTCATCTTCAGAATTTACCCGACATAGGCTGTTGTCCTTTTTTCTAAACCACATGGTGACTTTACGATCTATCGCTGCCGGCAGTACATGCCCGCCGTTGTAATCAATGTGTTCGCCAATCAGATTGATGCGACCAGGGGATTTTACAATGATGTCAGAATTGTTTGTGTTTATGGTCATTAGTGACGTTTGTTGGAAAATTAGTCTTTTTTGAGCGCACTGAATTTGACAATGTTAAAAAACATATAAAGTATAAACTATATTACAATTTTAACTGTTTATTCAAGATACTAGAAAGTTTTTGTTTGACATAGTTATGTTCAATACTACTTGCTAGATTATACGATTCGTAAGGGTCCTTTTTGTGATCATATAGCTCTTCATTACCGTTTGCATATTTAATATATCTATATCTTTTTCCTCTTACTGATAGGTGTTGTCGTTCAGGAAGTTGAGACTTCCAACTTGCAATAACTGTTAATGCTGCATCGGGACCATCCCATAATTTGGTTTTAGGATTTTTTAAAAATGGTTCTAAGCTGAATCCATCTAACTGCTGTATTCCGTTTAGTTTAAGGTTTGAGACATTATTTCCTGTTAGAGATAATATTGTAGGATAAATATCTAGTAATGAAACTGGATGGGTTATTTTTTTTCCTGCATTTGTGTTATATTTTGGCGCTTTTATAATCAGTGGTACACGTGTAGTTTCTTCCCACAGATTATACTTCCACAGATATTTTTTTTCTCCCAAATTGTATCCATGGTCACTAAAGAGAATAACAATGGTATTGTTGGCAAACTTCGAATTTTCTAATGCTTCAAGCAGCTCTCCTACACGATCATCAGCAAAAGCAACGCTTGCCAAATAGGCCTGTGTGTATTTTTTAAGTGCAAGCTCCTTTGATTCATAACCTTCAACTAAACCTAAATATGCCTTTCTTCCTCTTGACATTCTACCTTTCTTAAGGTTGTTGTTTTCTAAATACGTATACGAATAATCTTTCTCTTTTATTTGTGACGTTTGAATGATTTTTAATGGAAACATATCAAAATATTTTTGAGGAACGACTAAGGGTGTGTGTGGTCTATGCAAACCAATCGCCATAAAAAATGGTTTTACTTTATCTTGTTTGCTTAGTTTTTCCAATTGTTTTTTTGCCCAAATAGTACTTTTCTCATCAGTCATTAAATCTCTATCAGTATCATTTACATAGCGAAATGGTTTTCCTCCCCAGCTACCATTATACCATCCTTTTGCTCCAGGGGTATCATCAGTAGGTGGAACTTCGGGAACATCTGCCAAAGAGAAAAATGTAGCATCAAGAGCTCCTAATTCACGCATACCTTTTGGAGATAAGGGGTGGGGAACTGATTTTTTGCCATTAAATGCTATGGGGCCATAATCTTTTTTAACCCCCATGAGGCTCCAAGCACCTTTTTTTGGACTATGAAACACCTTTCCAGACTGCATGCTAATATAGCCCTTCGCAGTGAAAAACTCAGGAAGGGTAGTTGCTTGCGCTAATAATTTGTTCTTCATCCAATTATCAAATCCCCACATTCGAGAACGCAATGGAGAAATGCCTGTCATAAAACTTGCTCTGGATGGTTGACATACTGGGACATTGGCATGTGCGTTTGTAAACAAAACTCCTTCTTTAGCAAGCCTATCAATGTTAGGGGTTTTTGCCTGTGGATGACCATCCAAAACACCCACATAATCATTGAGGTCATCCAAAACAATCATCAAAACATTGGGTTTTTCCTGCGCAAACAATTGCGATGTTGTCAAAATAAATAGAGAAAATAAAGCGTACCTTAGCATACAATCTAATTTTCATTTTTAGTCCACCATTCGTCTTCACCCAATGATGGGAATATTCTGTCTATATTTTTTTTATTCCAATGATTCCACGCATTTTGCAATTGTTTTTCCAAAATAACGTTAGAGCCTTTAATGTTTTTTGACTCAGAAACATCAAGTTTCAAGTTATAAATTTCTGAATCTGATCTTTTATTTGATTTGAGTAGTTTGTGATCTCCATGAATTACTGCCATGGCGTTTTGTTCCCACTTTCGCCAAAACAAATAATCATGAGGCGCGCCTTGCTTTTCACCAGTTAGGTAAGGAATGATATTTACTCCATCTAGTGGTTTTTTCCGATTTGATTTAATGTCTAAAATGTCTACCATACTTGCCATAATATCCAATGAAGATACCGATTCTTCGTACTTTGTATTTACAGGAATCACTCCTTTCCATTGTATGGCAAATGGCACTCTTAGACCGCCTTCGTAAACACTTCCTTTAGTTCCTCTCAGAGGTATGTTTTGAGAAGCATTGTTATGTGCACCTCCGTTATCAGATAAAAACACAATAATGGTATTTTCAATTAGAATATTTTCTTTCAACTTCTCAAGTACTAGTCCTATTCCGTCATCAACAGCACTTACCATAGCTGCATAGGTCTTTCTTTTTCTATCCTGTATTTCTGGAAATCTTGAAAGGTATTTTTCAGTGGCATGCATGGGTGTATGTGGAGCATTATAGGAGAGAAATAAGAAAAAAGATTGGTCATTTTCAGATTGTTTGTCAATAAAGCGAAGGGCTGCTTCACTGAGCTCATCTGTTAAGTAGTCGGTCTTGTAATCCTCAAATTCTAGTGTTTTATGATTTTCCATCAGCTTTGTTCTATACCAAGCCCATTTTGATTTAACATTTTCAAGATTTTCTATAGTCAATTGATTTATAAAGTAATTATGCCCTCCAGATAAAAAACCATAGAAATAATCAAATCCTCTATTTAATGGATGAAAATTTGGATGTGTACCCAAATGCCATTTTCCCACAATAGCACTTTTATAACCTTCTTTGTGTAAAACCTCAGCTAGGGTTTTTTCATCAAGTGGAAGACCAGCAATATAATTTGTCGGATCAATAGTCGGGTTGGTTGTAAAGCCAAATCTGTCTTGATAGCGGCCCGTCATAAAACCTGCTCTACTAGGTCCACAAACTGGAAATGACACATAACCATTTACAATGTGTGCGCCATTATATGCAATAGAATCAATATTGGGTGTAGGGATATCTGTACACCCATTAAACCCAACATCTGCATAGCCCATATCGTCAGTCATGATCACAATTAAATTGGGTTTTTTAGACTGACTCCACAGAAAAATTGGTGCAACAAATAGTAACACGTAAAATATAAAAACACCTTTTATCATAATTGCTAATTTACTATGTTATTAAGTTGCGCACGAAATGTTTTAAGTTTCTTTCTATATCTTTTTTCAAAGACCACATTGTGCCACTCGTATGGATCTTTTTTGTTGTGATACAACTCCTCTTTTCCATTATAATATCTGATATATCTATAATCTGTTGTGCGCAAGGAGTAGTTTTGTTTTTCTTTTGGGAATTTCAGCCCATAGTTTCCTACAATTGTTAAGGCATAATTAGGCCCTTTCCAATTTTTTGTATTTGTATTTTCTAAAAATGCACGTAAAGAGTACCCGCCTAGATTTCCTCCGGAATTTGATTTTTTGGTGTTACCCAAAAGTGAACAATAGTCAATTAATGTTGGAAAAATATCAATTAGTGACACCGGGTGGTTAACAACACCTTTCACTTCGCTATTAGGAATGCGGACAATGTACGGAACACGTGTACTTTCTTCCCAAGGAGAGTTCTTAAATAAATGGTTTTTCTCGCCTAAATGCCATCCGTGGTCACTGGTTAAAATGACTATTGTGTTTTTACTCAAGCCTGTTGATTCTAAAGAGTTTAAAATTATCCCAACCTGATCATCAACAAAGGTGATACATGCTAAATAGGCTTGTAGGAAATATTTAAGTGCTAATTCTCTGTCTCCTCCGTATGAATCTACCAATGTCTTAAATAACAATGGACCTTTAAGATTTCCTCCTCTGTACCCGTAAACTGTTTTTATATCACCTTCAAGCGATAGGTTGCCCTGAAAATTTTCTTTCCAGAAGGTGTCCAATTCATCACCGTCAATCCATTTATCCAATTCAATTTCATCAATGGGATACATGTCAAAGTATTCGTCGGGAGCATGAAGCGGTGTATGAGGCCTCACAAAACCGACCCCCATAAAAAATGGCTTTGCTGTTTTGTTTTGTGCAATTTTTTCAAACTTTTCAATGGCCCATTGAGTATGTAATTCTCCTTGAAGTAAGTCTCTGTCATCATTGCCTTGAAACCTGTACGGCTTTTTGTCCCATCCATAAACCAAACCGATTTCACCATGTTTACCATTGGTGATGCCACCTTCGGAAATACGTCCGTAAGAGCCATCAATAGTTCCTATCTGGCGGTAGGGATATGGTACGGTTGGTAATACACCAATTTCCTCACCATCAAAATAAAATGGCCCATAATTATGCTTAGGATTATTCCCCCATTCTTGCCAATGTTGTTGCGGCGCTTCATGTGTCAATTTTCCTGTACCTAAGGTTTGATAGCCGTTTTCAACAAAATATTCCATCATGGTTTTATTGTGCTTAAGCACAGGTTGTTCTGACATGGGTGTCCAGCCAAAATCTCCGGAATTGTGCGGATAAACTCCTGTAAATAAACTGTTTCTTGAAGGCTGACAAACAGGTACGTTGGTGTGTGCATTTGAAAACTGTACACCCGATGCTGCTAAGCGGTCCATATTGGGTGTTTTAACGTCAGGGTGCCCACCAAAAGCACCAATGTAATCGTTAAGATCATCTGCCATAATCAACAACACATTTGGCTGTTCTTGTGATGTGGCTATAAAAGACAAAGAGATGAGTGAAAAAGTAAAAATATGTCTAAGCATGTAGTTTTTTTATGAATGGTTCAATTCAACTGCTCAAAATAAATAAAACACTGGAATAGTAAGGTGCTAAATATTACCCATGATTTTGTGCTAGTTAACATATCTTCAATGTCTTTATAATTTTTTTACGTAATCTATTTTAATCAAGTCATTTTTCTTGTCACGAAATTAAATTTTTAGCTTTGTTGTACCGCTCAAACTGGTGCTATTATTGAGAGGAATCAATACTTCTTCAAAAGATGAATTACACGAATATTCTACAGTGCCCAAGTCGCCATAATCATTTGCAACAAAAATTTTCAAGATGGCGTTTGATTTCATTTTAATGGCAATGCTTTTTTGATGATTGGTTTCTCTAGTTTGCAATCCTGTTTTATGTATAGTTCTTTTGGCAGCTAAAGGTAAAAGTTCCAAGCAATCAGGGAGGTTAAGAACGCTCCATGCGCTGTCATCAAAATCATGTTTTTCCGCACCAGTAACGTCTTGCTTTATAAAGCTCCATCCTACATTAAAATTAATAGCTTCACGAACACTCTTGTTCGTTTGGTAAAATCCTGCAGTAGAAAACTGCGGTTGATATTTTTGAGTATTTCCAAAACCACTCGGAAGTAAAAAAAACAATGATAGCCTATTCATTGGCCTTTAAATTATCGGTTCTAAAAGATGAAACAGGAAGGCCATTCCGTCCAAAAAGGGTTGGTATTACGCAGTTTTTAAATCCATAACGCACTGCTTTTGGATGGGGTACTTTTTCAGAAAAAACCCTGACTTTTTGATCTTTATGATAGGGACTCGTCATAACTGCATTTGCTGGATAAAAAATCATATCAGTTCCTGCTATTTCAAAATTTTCTGAGGTATCTACATTCCTGTTTAATTGTATACGGTTCGAAAAAGTTAAAATGATCTCTTGTTTATCAATAAAGTAATTTGTTAATGTGGGTGACTTGAAATCATATCCACTAATGCCATAGTCTTTAGCTAGTGCTATATACGATAGACGCCTGCCAACTTCCCTTTTTTTTGATGGATGGATTTGGGTGCAATCGCCAACATCTAACGTAACTACCATCTCTGCATTTTGTAAGCTTTGGGTACTCTTGAGTTGTGCTTCTCTCAAAAAAGCAGAATTATTTTTACCATAATTAAAAGGTGCAATCTGAGCATAATAAAAAGGGAAATCTCCAATATTCCATTGTTTTCGCCATGAAGTAACCATAGCATTGACTATTTTTTCATATTCATTGGCATTACGACGATTTGCTTCTCCTTGATACCACAAAACTCCTTTTATTCCATAGCCAATTAGAGGATGAATCATGGCATTATATAACACACTTGGTGTTTGTTGCTTCATTTTGACCATTTTTTTAGCTGATTCCAAATCTAAACTGATTAATGTGCTTGAATTTGTCCAAGCTTCTGCTGAAGAACCACCCCATGCTGTAACAATTACCCCTACAGGCACATCTAGTACCTTTTCAAGTTGTTGGGCAAAGAAGTATCCAACTGCGCTAAAGGATCCCGAAGTTAAAGGTGCTGCTTTTTCCCATCTACCTTTTACATTGTCCAGTGGTTTTAAACTTGTATTTTGTTTGACATTAAAAAAACGGATTCTGTCGTTTTTTGAATTCACAATTGCATCCAGCCCACCTTCAATGAAATTACCATCCAATCCTCCTTTAAGAGGTAATTGCATATTAGACTGCCCCGAGCATATCCACACCTCTCCAATCAATACGTCGTTTATTTTTATAGTAGACGACCCCCTTATAGTAATCGAATGCGGACCACCAGCTACAGGGGTTGATAATTGTAGCTTCCATTTGCCATTCGTTGATGTGGTTGTCTGGGAAGTTTCGCCCCATGAACTTACAACATGTATTTTGCCATCAAAATTGTCAGTACCCCATAAATAGATATCTTTCTGTTGCTGTAAAACCATACCATCGCCAAAGACAGTACCAACTGTGGTTTGGGCTACAGTAAACGAGCTAGAACAAATAAGCAAGAGAAGTATTTTGATATCCATATTTTTTAAAGTCACTTTTGCATCGTTAAAACTAAACCATAAATCAGTTGTTTTAATAATAACAATTACCTTTTTGTCAATATAAATTATCAAAAAATGATAATTATCAACAGTTTTAAGATAATATTATACCATTTAAACTTTCAATAGTTTTTTAGATTTGAGAATCAAAAATGCCATCATAATGAGAAAATATACGTTTTTATTTATTGTTTTTGTAGCAATTAATCTTGGGGGTTGTTCAAAAGAACCGCAAACCCCCAATATAATTATCATATACACTGACGATTTAGGATATGGAGATGTAAGTGCTTACGGAGCTACAGAAATTAGCACACCCAATATGGATTTTTTAGCAAATAATGGCGTTCAATTTACCCAAGGTTATGCATCATCGGCTACGTGCACACCCAGTAGGTATGCGCTCTTAACAGGCACTTATCCTTGGAAAGAAAAGCGAGCACGTATCCTTCCAGGGACAGCGCCACTAATCATTGATACAGCCCAAATGACAATTCCCAAAATGCTTAAAAATCAAGGCTATGAAACAGCAGTCATTGGAAAATGGCATCTTGGCCTTGGTACAGGGCAAGTCGATTGGAATACCCATATTAGTCCAGGACCAAATGAGATAGGATTTGATCATTCATACATCATGGCAGCAACACAGGATAGAGTGCCAACTGTTTATATTGAGAATGGTTACGTGGACGGTTTAGATCCATCAGATCCCATTGAAATCAGTTACCAAATGAATTATGAGGGTCAAGCAACAGGAAAAAACAATCCTGAACTGTTATCAATGATGTGGCACCACGGACATAACGGAACTATTGTAAACGGCGTTCCTAGAATTGGTTTTATGAAAGGTGGTGAATCTGCAAAGTGGAGTGATACAGATATGGCAGATCATTTCCTTAATAAGGTCAAAAAATATATAAAATCAAAAAAAAATAAACCATTCTTTTTATACTATGGCATGCAACAACCCCACGTACCTCGCACGCCTCATCCTCGCTTTGTTGGAGCTACTTCTTTAGGACCAAGGGGAGATGTGATTGCTGAAGCTGATTGGTGTATTGGGGAGCTTATGAAAACGCTAAAAGAAGAAGGGCTTGTGGAAAATACGCTTATCGTGTTTTCAAGCGATAACGGACCAGTGTTAAATGATGGTTACTATGACGATGCGGTTGAAAAAAACGGAAATCATACGTCATCAGGGGTATTGCGAGGGGGTAAATACAGCCTATTTGAAGCCGGTACAAGGGTTCCTTTTATAGTGTATTGGAAAGGAAAGATTCAGGCTAAAAAATCAGATGCATTGGTGAGCCAATTGGATTTATTTTCTTCATTTGCTAGATTGACTGGTAGTAATCTTCGAGCCGAAGACAGTATTGACTTGCTAAATACCTTTATGGGCAATAGTGATCTGGGGCGCGAGGAGTTGATATTGGAGGCAACAACCCGAACTGCTTTCAGAAGTGGTGATTGGGTTATGATTCCTCCATACAGCGGACCTGCTAAACTAAAAGCTGTTAATATTGAAATCGGTAATGGTAATCAGTACCAACTTTACGATCTTTCACAAGATATAAGCCAACAATTTAATTTGGCAGATTCAAAGCCAGAAAAACTTAACGAAATGATTCTCAGATTCAAAGAAATTAGGGGGGATAGTTATTCAAAAGTTAAAAAAATAGAACTTAAATAGTTTTCACTTCTTGAATGACCTTTCGGGCCTAACGTACATTGTTTCCTAAATGATTTAATTTTTCGTTATAAACTACGTTGGATTAGCCGACGCCATAAAAAACATCAAAAGAATTTGTTCGAGAAAAACCTAAAAAACCTGGAGAGGCTAAGCTTTAACATGATTTCACAAAAGTGAATATTTTTTACATTTATTTATTTACGTAATTAATCATATTTTTTAAAATAAGTTCGGCAACTGGATCTTTTCCTAGATTTCCAACAATATCAAAAGTTGATAACAGCATAGTCCCTTCACCAAACGCTGTTTCTAAAAGATTGGCGCCAAACCAAATATCACCGGGACCCGGATAATGACGAAGCATCAAATCTAAATTTTTAAAATGGTCATAGCTTACCACGCCCGATATCATTTTGCCTTGTTGCATCATCATCGTGGTTTTTGGATGTACATTTTGATAAACTTCTTGCATTATTACACTCGTTGGTAGTCCTTGGAACACGGGGTGTTCCTTGATCATATGAGGTTTTCCAGCCCAAAGTCCTAGGGTGGTACCTTTATTTAACAAATTAGCAGAAAAAGGCAGGCCCTCAACGCTGTTAGATTCAAATTTTCTTCCAAAATAGGGCGGTGTTTTTCCCGGTACATCTAAAATGATTAGCTTTCCTCCTTTAGCAACTTGAGCTTTAGCATTTTTGAGCAACTCGTTAAAAACTTTTTTTTCTGTCCGTGGCACCAAACCACTGATTATCAATCCCCCAGCATGTTCATTAGTTTCAAAATCTACAAAAGATATATTTTTTTTGGTTAGAAATATTTTTAGTTCTCCTTTTGGATCTATGACGCGAAGCGGCGCATCAATATTAAAAACTACAGGGTCAAAAATGTCAAAATCAAAACTATTTTTGGCAATAATATTTCCTTTTTTGTCTTTTAATTTAACACGCGCTTCAAAACTCCCCGTTAATCCAGACATGTTAATTTCTTCACTCAGGTAAGGTGTTATGCCTTTGGTCAAAGGTTTATGTAATTCTTTTTCAATAATAAGGTTTTCCGACGCATCATATACTTGAAAATGAATTTGGACTTTCATCTCCATATTTTCGTTGACGCCAATCACTTCTACCTTTGGGTTAACTCCAGAGTAACTGTTTCTAGGCATTACCCGTAAGGTAACAATTTGCTCTTGGTTGGCCTCTTTAGTCATTTCATAAACATCTGTTTTAGGATTCCGCCACAAATCCAACAGACCTGCACCCATTATCCAATCTCCCGCTGTTAGTGCATGAACACAATACCCGATTACATTTGGGTTGGAGCGTGTGGCTTCAAGCAATCTTTTGTTTGCCATTCCATGTGCCGTTTGCTGAGCCAAACAGAACTCTTCAAAATTTTTAAACAAACGATCAAAACCTGTTTTTTGCATCATTTGCTCAAGTTCTTTTTCTAGTCTTAGGTGATAGCGCATGGTGGGTGCTAGGGGATTTCCTTTTCGTCTAAATTCCTCATTGTTTTGAGGGAGATTAGGCAAACTGCCATAACCCAATTCAGAAACGAAAGAGAGTCGCCCAGGAACGACATTTTTCCCTGGTATTTTTAGTCCGTAGAGGTTTTTCTCTTTCAATTCGTCATTTGAAGCACCAATATTAGCATATCCATCATAAATACTTTGCGTAATTTGGGAACCTGAATAATCATGAATATCATTAAACTGATTTCCTGTTTTTTCGTATGGCAAATACATTCTTGCACCCTTGGCCCATCCGCCTGATTCGTCCAGAATAAGCCTGGTTGGGTCAAGCTCTCGGGCTTTTAGTGACATGGGTCGAAGCATTTGAATCATAACTGGCTGTAAAAGCTCATTGAAAAGTTCCCAAATCACTACGCTTGTTCGGTTTCGATCCCTTAGAATACTCTGTGTAAGTTCATTCTCTACCCGCATAGGCAAATAAGCCGATTGGATAGGTCTATTCATACATTCTATTGCTAAGCTACCGACGGTTAAAACACCCATCTCGTCACAGAGTTCAAGCCACATTTTGGGCGGAGGCTTTCGCCAAGGTCTAATCATATTGAATCCCGCATCTTTGGCAAGTTGAATTTCTCTAATCGCCATTTCCTTTGAGTCAGGATAAGCAAGTCCTACAGGGTAAAGCCCTTCAAAAAAGGTTGCTTTTAAATATAGGGGTTCATTGTTTAGATAGAATCGATTGTTATTGATTGTAAATTTTCGCATGCCAAAACGATGTGTCCAGTTGTCCGTTGTTTCTTTGCCATTTGTGAGTGAAATGTCAATCGAATATAGGTGTGGACTTTTTGTCGACCACAACTTTTGATTTGGAATATCTACGGATGTTTTGAGGCTATTTATTCCTGGATCCAAGTCCATATTTTTTTCAAAAACGCCCACCGTGTTACTGGCTGCATCATTGACTTTAATTGAAAGAGTTGTTTTTTGTTGTGCTGATTTGTAATTGTATAATTCTAGATCAATATCCGTTTGCGATTTGTCAATATCGGGTTTTAAAAAAACATCATGAATGGTAACATTTCCTCTGCGCTGAATCCAAACGTCTTGCCAAATTCCCCCTGTAATCGCACCTCTCCATTGGGGTACTTCCATACGACCCATTTCATCAATACGCTGTTCAGTCATTAGAATCGGACCGACAACCCTTATAATAATATGGTTTATCACGCTGGGTTTAAGAACCTCATCGACCTGAAAGGAAAAAGGAGTAAATCCCCCTTCATGTGTACCGACGGCTTGGTCATTGACCCAAATCTCGGCTTTGTAATTGACTGCTTCAAAATGAAGACTAAAAACTCCATCATTCCAAGTTTCTGGTAATTGAAATGATTTTTTGTAAAAGACCACGCCTTCATAGTCTTTTTTGATGCTTTCCCAGTGACTCGGTACTTGAACTTCAATTTGTTTTGTATGCTTGTCAAAATTTTTTTTTAGATACCATTTTTCAACACCCCCTTTGTTCTCTTGGTCAAAAATAATAGTCCATTTTCCATTGAGTGATATGCTATCTATCATGGTATCTGTTTGGGCAAAAAGTAGGGTTGATTGAATAAAAATCAAAAAGTAGGTAACTCTCAAATAATAAAGAATCATAAATTGACTAATTTTTATCAAAAGACTTAATTTTTTTTGAAACAATAATATCTAAAATTACCTTTTAAATAACAGGGGTTATCAAGCCTATTTTAACAAATTGATAATTTTTGAATATATTTTGTTAATTGGTTGGCAATATAAATTAAGATATACTAATAAATTTAAAAATATTTTAAAAAATAAACTTTGAAAACTCAAATTATGATCAGACTGATAATTAGCAAAACACTAAAATCTACTTTTATAATTTTGCTCGTGCTATTTTGTTCATTCACATTTGTGTATGGGCAACAGTTGAATGTAAAAGGAACGGTCACAGGAGATGGAAGTTTACTTCCAGGTGTCAGTGTGGCAGTTAAAGGACAACAAGTCGGCTCAGTCACTGATTTTGATGGTAATTTCGAAATTTTTGCAAATAAAGACGATGCAATTGTCTTCAGCTATATAGGTTTTAAAACATTAGAAGTTGAGCTCGAGGGTCGAAACCAATTAAGTGTAAATCTTATTGCTGATATTTCAGAGCTTGAAGAAGTTGTGGTGGTTGGTTATGGTTCTGTAAAGCGAAAAGATTTGACCGGAGCTGTATCAACAATCAAGTCTAATGAAATTGAAAAAATCAAAACCACAAGTTTTGAAGGTGCCATAGCTTCCCAAGCTGCTGGCGTGCAAGTGGTGCAATCTGAAGGAGGACCTGATGCATCATTCAAAATTAGAATTCGAGGGGGTACTTCAATAAATGCAAGCAATGACCCTTTATATGTAATTGATGGTTTTCCAATTACGGGTGCTGGCGTTTCTACTTCGGTTGGCCAAGGAAATAGTTCAACAAGCCCACTTGCGACAATAGATCCTAGTAGTATTGAGTCAATTGACATATTAAAAGATGCATCCGCTACTGCCATTTACGGTTCTAGAGGAGCTAACGGAGTAATTTTAATAACAACTAAAAAAGGGTTGCCGGGAAGAAATCAAATAACTTTTCAGTCATTTTATGGGGTTTCAACACTTTCAAAAAAACTTGATATTTTATCGGCACAAGAGTTTATTGATTATCGAAATGATTATCAGACTTGGTTTCCCCAGTTCTCAGAGGTTTCAGATGATACGAACCAAATTAAGTATTTAGCTGAATCTATGAGGGTTGATGATGGTACAGGTACTTACATCCCCATTGATTTAGCAACAATGGAATTTGATCCACCCATATTAATTGATGATTGGCAAGAAAACATTACTCGTGAAGCTATTACAAAAAACTACAGAATTAATGCGAGTGGCGGTAATAAAAATACGCGCTATAATGCAGCTTTTTCGTATCAAGATCGTGAAGGTATAATTCGCACATCTGGAATTGAAAGGTATACAGGTAATTTCAATATAAGTTCTAAATTAGATGATAAACTAGGAGCAGGTTTTAATGGAAATATTGGACATATTTCTAGGTCGGGTGTTGTAACTGCTGCTTCGGATAACAGCCAAGGTAGATCGGGGATAGTAACGAGTGCTATTCTTTTTTCTCCTGTTCAATCACCAAGGCAATGGTTTCAAAATGAATATGACCCAGAAACTGGACGTATAATTGCAAATCGAAACGGAGATGTAAGTAACCCGGAACTAATATTATCTGAAAATACTAACTTTGGAAAAACACTACAAACAAGCCTTAATGCCTATCTAACATACGAATTAACCGAGAGTTTAACTTTTAGATCATCAATTAGAGGATTTTCTATGGCAGTAAAAAACAAGGCCTGGTACACAAATAAATTTGGTTGGTCAAAAGCTGTCGGCGGTAGAGCAATAACGAGATTTTATAATAGTGGGAGTTTAGTTACTGAACAAAATTTAAGCTATTTAAAAGATTTTGGTAACCACCGTATCAATACAACGCTTGTATATGAGAGACAACAAAATACATCAGAAACTTTAAGATCAAATTCAACTGGTTTTGATATCCCAGACTTAAATCTAGATGCACTTCAAGGTGCTCTCAATACAGAACCAACACAGTCATATGCATTCAATTCATCTGTTGAATCATTTATTGGTCGTATTCAATATGATGGATATAATAAATATTTACTTACAGCTAGTTTACGCTATGACGGTTCCTCACGTTTTGCTGAAGATAAACGCTGGGATTATTTTCCCTCAATTGGTTTTGCTTGGAGATTAACAAATGAAGAATGGTTCGCTAGTCATAATGGTTCATTTTGGAAATACCCCATTGGGTCTTTTATACAGGATAATATTTCAGAAGTTAAGCTGAAGTTCAGTTATGGTCAGTCAGGAAATACTGAGATTCCTGCCTACAAATCGATTGCTCAAGCGGGGATCTCTAGCTATGTTTTTGGTGGTAGTGCACTTACAACAGGTTCATCAATTACTCAGTTGGCCAATGAAGAACTTACGTGGGAGACCACTCGTGAAATTGATTATGGTCTTAGTCTTGGTCTTTTTAATAATAGGGCTACTATTGAAGCAGATTATTACGATAAGGAAACTTCTAATTTACTTTTAGAAGTTCCACTACCATCAACATCAGGATACCAGACATCATTTAAAAACATAGGTTTGATAAACAACAAAGGATATGAATTTGCTGTAAACGCAAATATGATTGAGAATCGAGATTTTAATTGGAATATGAATTTTAACATCAGTTTCAATGAAAACAAAGTATTGGACCTAGGAGATGCTGACGAATTTTTCGTTACAGCAATTGGTGATAATTTAACAAATAACGATTATATAGTTAAAGTTGGTGAATCATTAGGTTCAATCTACGGATTGGCCTATGACGGGGTTTACAACTATCAGGATTTTGTCGAATTCGATGGAATGAGTATTGATGAAGCAGCATCTAAATTATATGCAGATGCAGCAGCAGTTGGAGATGACGGCACTGAAATGTGGTGGAGCTTAAACCAGTATACGCTTAAGGACGGAGTTCCCGTAAATGCGCTTGTTACTAATGGCACCTACCGTCCCGGGATGACTAAATTTAAAGATATCAATGGAGATGGCGTAATTAATGATGATGACAGACATATTATTGGAAATACTTTTCCTAAGCACTTCGGAGGTATGACACAAAATTTAAATTTCAAGAATTTTGATTTATCTATTCAAACATCTTGGTCATATGGGAATGATGTCTATAACAAGACTTTGAAAAAGGGGGCACAAACTGCTGTTCCTTGGAGAAATAAGTTTTCTATAGTTGATGACAGATGGTCTCCAACAAACCCTGACGGTACCTTCACTGCATTTAGTGCCGGAAATAGTGGAGACGTAAATTCAGCAGCTTATGACCTGTACCTTGAAAATGGTTCCTATTTTAGAATTAGAAATATTACTCTAGGTTTTACTTTGCCTAATGATTTAATCAGAAAAATTGGGGTTAAAAATCTGCGTATTTATGCAACTATGGATAATTTACACATTTGGACTAAATACAGTGGATGGGATCCAGATGTAAGTGTTGGAAACAATCAATTAACACCTGGTTTGGATGTTGACTCTTATCCAAGATCAAGAACATTTAGAACAGGAATTGTAGCACGATTTTAATTTATAAATTTTAACAAAATGAAAAATATTAAAACAGTAAGATATTTTATACTTGGATTACTTTTTTTAGGTTGCCAAGAAGACTTTCTACAAGAAAGTCCAACAAGTATTATAGATCCATCCTTGCTGTTAACTGACAAGGATGGTGCTGAAATTTATACTGTTGGTGCATATGATGCAGCAAGGAACGCATTGATGTCAAACTTCCAAACAGGCTGGTTAAATATTTGGGGTGTTATGGCTGTTGATGAAATTGTATCTCCTGGATGGAGTAAGTTTAAACCCATATATCTTCATACTGTATCGCCCTCAGACATCATAATACGGGATATTTGGGAGAATATGTATATCAATCTTAATAAAGTCAACAGCGTTATTGACAGAGTAGGTGGTATGTCAGAGGATCAAATAGATGTTGATGATAAAAATAAGCTTGTAGCTCAAGCACGTTTCTTAAGAGCAATTATCAATTTTGCTTTAGTTAGTTCATGGGAGAATATTCCTCTGATAAAAAATGAAACAACCTCTTTGGAAAATCTGGAAGTCCCGCAGTCAACACCTTTAGAAGTTTATAAATTCATAGAAGACGATTTACTTTTCGCTAAAGATAATTTAGATGCAAATCAAGGCGGAGGACGTGTTACAAAGGGAGCAGCACAAGCTGTTCTAGGTCGTATCTACCTTCAGATGACAGGTTACCCAATAAATGATGTAAGTTATTTTGCAAAAGCTGAAACTGAACTAAAAGGAGTTATTGATAGCGGAGTCTATGATTTAGTTGACTATTATCCCAATATTTTTAAAGTCGACCATGAGCAAAATGAAGAAATCATTTTTTCTTTTGGCTTTGATGGACCTGGAATAGGTCAAGGAAGTGCAGTGGGTACGCTGTATGGCCCGCTAGGATCGGTTTCAAATGGTTCAGCTAATGGAAATATGTGGTATGTAAATTGGGAGTTAGCAGGCCCGGTTACTGGACCGGGAAACACTGGCAATTGGACTTCATCTAATGGAAAGGGTGGACTACCTAGAAACAATCATGCTTTTGCACAACCATACGAAGACCTTGACATTCGATCCAGAAACAACATAGCAAAATCCAATGTTAATCAGTCACAGTGGATAAACAACTGGCCAGAGGACGGCATGTTTGGAGATAGAGGGCAAACTACGTACGGTCAAGCAAGGAGATTAGGAAAAGGAGCATGGAAGCCATGGAAATGGCATAATATTCGTCCAAGTGATTGGGGAAGTGATACCCCAGTGGATGAAATATATATTCGTTATGCTGATGTTTTATTGATGTATGCAGAGGCCTTAAACGGTCAAAACAAACTCACACAGGCTGATGCAGATATGACTATCAACTTATTAAGGGCTCGCGCACGTGTTTGGCCTGGTGAAGTCAAAAATGGAGTAGCAACAGATTTAGTTGTTGGGACTCAACAACACAATAAAGATGAAATCTTAAGCGAACGGAGAAAAGAACTGTGTTTTGAAGGGTGGAGAAGAAATGATCTTATTCGTAATGGGGTTTATTATGAGGCAATTAACTCATCTCAACCCATTTGGTCAAACAGTGGTAATCCACAGCCACAATATAATCCTAATGAGATTAGATGGCCAATTCCTACGTCAGAACTACAAATAAACTCTAAATTAGTTCAGAACGAAGGATACAACTAGCATTAAACTATTAAAAATGAGTTTAAACAAATCCCCACAATTAATGTTAAAAGTAAACTGATTTTTTTCATCGTATTATGTTTTGCTTAAAATTACAAAATCATCAGCATATCACTTTCCTCAAGTTCTGCTATTTCTAAACCTCTCAAGTAGGTTATAGTGGTACATTTCCATATTTTTTTAGTGGTACTAATTAAAGGAAAAATGTATACTAAAAATAGTGTGTTTAGAATACGTAAAGAGGCGGTAAGACCACCAATGTAGTTTACATCGAAGTTTATAGAAAAGAAAAGAGCAAGATAAATTCTTGCCCTCTTAAGCTGTGACCTCGGCAGGATTCAAACCTGCAACCTTCTGAGCCGTAATCAGATGCGCTATTCAGTTGCGCCACGAGGCCGGTATATTCTTTAAAAATGCCCTCGTTGCGCTCTTATTTTTTTGTATGTGTACAACTTCGTGTAAAACATGTTATACAATCACTCATTTTATATGAGTACAACGAGGTGGCAAACTTATTGATTTTTTTTAAATTAGTACCACTAAAAACAATACGATGAAGAAACTTTTTTTTCTGTTTATTCAACTTATTTCTTTGAGGTAATTGTCTTAGGGGGTGCCAATATAATTAGATTCAAATTTGTTTTTATGATTTATTTATAAGGCACGTTTTGTGATGTAAGCTCTCCAGCTTAAAATAATTAATTGAATTTGCGAGGCGTTTGATAATTTAATTCCCATTTTTGAAAAACTTGGGAATATTAATCTATTAAATTTTGCAATTATTTTAAAAAAATTTTTCATAAAATAAAAATACAAAATTATCTTACTTTATCTTAGTGAGATGTTAATTGAGATTTTAAAAATTGTAGGTGGCCTTATTGCTCTAATTTCTGGAGGGGATTTAATATTGCGTTCAGCAGTTGCAGCATCTAATAAGTTTAAAATTCCAAAAATTGTTATTGGGATGACTGTCGTGTCTTTTGCAACATCTCTTCCCGAGTTAATTGTAAGTATTCGATCTGCTTTGGAGGGCTACCCAGACTTGGCATTAGGAAATGTTGTGGGTTCTAACATTGCGAACTTTGGACTGGTTCTCGGTGTTGTGTTGCTTTTTACCAGAATCGAGGTGAGTAAGAGTTTTTACCAATCTGATTGGCCAATGATGTTTATTGCATCCATAATTTTTTGGATTTTCATTCAAAATGGATCAATTACTGCCATAGAGGGATCTGTACTTGTCCTGCTGCTTATTCTTATGTTAGTGTATTTGTTGCGCTTAAAGGACAAGTCAGATTTTATTGCTTCTGATGATTTAAATACTCTAATATCGTGGCCAAAAATAGGACTACTAGTTGCATTTGGATCTATATTTTTAACTTTTGGCTCCGAATTGCTAGTCAATGGTGCAGTTGAAGTTGCCAGTCAGCTAGGTGTAAGTGAAAGAATCATTGCCATAACTGTCGTTTCTGTCGGTACGAGTATCCCTGAGCTCGCAGCTTCTTTGGTAGCTATTTCAAAGAAAGAAAATGTAATTTCCATTGGTAACCTTCTGGGCTCAAACTTATTCAATATTCTTGCTATTGTTGGTATTACATCTCTCATTCATCCACTGACTGTGGCCGATAATACTCTGCTCAGTTTTGATATCTATGTGATGATTGGAATTGCTGCGTTGTTAATTCCGTTGGTGTTTATGCCAAAAAGAATGGAAATGCATTGGCGTGATGGTCTTATGTTGCTTGCAGTTTATTTCTTATTTATAACAACAACACTAAATTAAAAAAGCACCTAAATTTAGGTGCTTTTTCATTTTGGTTCGTCAATAAAAACTAAACTTTTGCAGACTTAACTGTTTTGATAATTCTTGCTGCAATTTTGTAAGGATCTCCGTTTGAAGCTGGCCTTCTGTCTTCCAACCATCCTTTCCAACCTTTTTCAACTGTCATAATAGGGATACGAATAGATGCTCCACGGTCAGATACACCATAGCTAAACTCAGTAATTGACTGTGTTTCGTGATCACCTGTCAATCGTTGGTCGTTGTATGCTCCATAAACTTCAATGTGTTCTTTTACAACTGGACGGAAAGCTTCACAAATCTTCTCATATGTTTCTTTCGAACCACATGTTCTGAGGGTCGTGTTTGAGAAATTTGCATGCATTCCAGACCCATTCCAATCTGTAGCACCTAACGGCTTTGGATGGTAGTCGATTGATAAACCATATTCTTCAGCCAAACGCTCCAGGATGTAACGTGCAACCCACATTTCATCTCCTGCTTTTGCAGCACCTTTTGCAAAGGTTTGATATTCCCATTGTCCTGGTGCAACCTCAGCGTTTGTTCCCTCTATATTGATTCCTGCATCCAAACACAGATCCAAGTGACGTTCCATAATCTCTCTACCATAAGCATTGCTTCCACCTACAGAGCAATAGAACTGACCTTGAGGTGTTTGATCTTTTGGAAAACCAAGAGGAAGATTTGTTTCAGGATCCCAAAGGAAATATTCCTGTTCGAATCCAAACCAAAAATCGTCATCGTCATCATCAATAATCGCACGTCCGTTTGACTCGTGAGCTGACCCATCAGGACTTAATACCTCTGTCATAACCAAATACCCGTCTCTACGAGCTGGATCGGGAAAAATGGCTACTGGTTTTAGTAAACAGTCAGATGAACCTGTAATCGCTTGCTGAGTAGAACTCCCGTCAAAACCCCACATCGGAACGTCTTCTAATTTTCCACTGAAATTTTCAATAATTTTAGTTTTTCCTCGTAAGTTGGCAGTGGGTTTGTACCCATCTAACCATAAATATTCAATTTTAGACTTGCTCATATATAGTAATTTACCAAACAAAAATAATTTTTTTAATTCGCCCTATGTAAGTTAGAGGGATAAACTATAAACATTAACATTAAATTTATGAACACCCCATTTTTTTTGGGGGTAAATTTATTTTTTAATAATATTTATAGATCATATTGAGAATATTTCAGAATTAGACCCATTCAAAATGCATTATTTCTTATTTTTGATTAAAATCAGGAGTTATTTCAACAATTCGTTTTACATCAGTCCAACATGCGTCCCAACGCCAACCCATCGAGCCATTGGCTCATCAAGATCGCTCACAAATTTTTGCGCAGAACGTCTTTGATAAAAAGAACATGCGCGCCTTTTTAACCAAAGAAGCATACCAACAAGTTTGTATTGCAATTGACAAGGGCGGGCAAATCAATCGTAAAGTTGCAGATCATGTTGCAGCATCAATGCGTGATTGGGCCTTGTCCAAACAAGCAACTCACTACACCCACTGGTTTCAACCCCTTACAGGCGCAACTGCAGAAAAGCATGACGCCTTTTTTGATATCACTTCAGACGGTATTGCCCTCGAAAACTTTGAAGGCGCACAGCTGGCACAGCAAGAGCCCGATGCTTCTAGCTTTCCTAGTGGAGGAATTCGCAACACCTTTGAAGCACGGGGATATACCGCTTGGGATCCGACTTCACCTGCCTTTATTTACGGAACAACCCTTTGCATCCCAACTGTTTTTGTTTCTTACACTGGGGAGGCGTTAGATAACAAAACTCCTTTACTGCGTGCCTTACAAGCTGTTGATCACGCAGCAACTGGTATCGCGCAATACTTTGATAAAAATGTTGGAAAAGTAATTGCAACACTCGGTTGGGAGCAAGAATATTTTTTGATTGACAAATCACTTGCACAAAGCCGACCAGATCTGGTGCTTGCAGGTCGTACGCTGCTTGGTCATGCTCCAGCTAAAGGACAGCAACTGGACGATCACTACTTTGGTTCAATCCCAAATCGTGCTCTTTCTTTTATGCGAGAGCTAGAACACGAATGTATGTTGCTCGGTATTCCAGTAAAAACTCGTCACAATGAAGTGGCACCAAACCAATTTGAATTGGCTCCTATTTTTGAAGAGGCTAATCTCTCGGTCGATCACAATACTTTGCTTATGGATGTTATGGGTAAAATCGCAAGCAAGCACAATCTCAAGGTTTTACTCCACGAAAAACCCTTTGCAGGGATCAATGGTTCGGGTAAACACAACAACTGGTCTTTGCAAACCGACGCAGGTGTCAACCTGTTGAGCCCTGGTAAAACCCCGATGCGAAACCTTCAATTTTTGACTTTTTTCATCAATACCATCAAAGCAGTTTATGATTATGAATTCCTTTTACGATCATCTGTTGCGAGTGCCAGCAACGACCATCGATTGGGTGCCAATGAAGCACCACCAGCCATATTGTCTGTTTTTATTGGTGATCAATTGACCAGGGTTTTGGATGATTTGGAAAATGTTTCTGAGGGAAAACTTTCACCTAAAGAAAAAACCGACTTAAAGCTAAATGTTGTTGGTAAAATTCCTGAGATACTATTGGATAACACCGATCGAAATAGAACGTCTCCGTTTGCTTTTACGGGTAATAAATTTGAATTCCGCGCAGTTGGTTCTTCTGCCAATTGTGCCAATCCGATGATAGTATTGAATACAGTTGTGGCCTGTCAACTCAAATCCTTTAAAACTGAGGTTGACAAGCTGATAAAAGTCAAAAAACTAAAAAAAGATGATGCAATTTTTAATGTACTACGCGATTACATCAAAAAATTGAGACCAATACTTTTTGAAGGCGATGGCTACAGTGAAAATTGGGCTAAAGAAGCCAGGCGCAGAGGGCTTTCGAACACACCTAAAACTCCTGATGCATTAAGAGCCAGGATTGACAAAAAAACCATTTCTCTTTTTGCAGAAATGGGCGTTATGAACGCCACTGAAGTTCGCGCTCGTTATGAGGTGCAATTGGAGGAATATATCATGCGGATTCAAATTGAGAGTCGTGTACTAGGTGATATTGCACGAAATCATATTATTCCAACAGCTGTAAAATATCAAAACACACTGATTGAAAATGTTCGTGGGCTAAAAGAAATTTATGGGTCTCATTACTTAAAGCACGCCAGCGAACAAATGGAATTAATTGAGAAAATATCTTCCTTTATTGCTAACATCAATCGTGGAGTGACAGATATGATTAATGCAAGAAAAAAAGCCAATAAAATTTCGAACAACGAGCAAAGAGCACAGTTGTACTGCAACGAGGTATTGCCATTTTTCGATGAAATCCGTTATCATTCTGATCGTCTGGAGCTTTTGGTCGATGACGAATTGTGGTCAATGGTAAAGTATCGTGAGCTACTGTTTCTACGCTAATGGATAAACGGATATATTTATGGAAAATATAGCTCATGTACGACCAACGGTATAGTAAACGGGGGGTTTCTGCATCAAAAGATGATGTGCACAAGGCGATAGCTTTTATAGACAAGGGGTTATTTCCAAAGGCTTTTTGTAAAATCATTCCAGATTATTTGACTAATGACCCCAAGGCTTGTTTGGTTATGCACGCCGATGGGGCAGGGACAAAGTCATCTTTAGCATATATTTATTGGAAAGAAACAGGGGATTTATCTGTTTGGAAAGGTATTGCGCAAGATGCTCTGGTCATGAATCTTGATGACTTGTTATGTGTTGGCGTTACTGATAATATCCTACTTTCTTCCACCATTGGAAGAAACAAAAACAAAATTCCTGGAGAGGTTATTAAAGCTATTATTCAAGGTACGGAAGAACTGATTTTAGACCTTGCAAATCATGGTGTTGAGGTTCACAGTACTGGTGGAGAAACAGCAGATGTTGGTGATTTGGTCCGCACGATTATTGTTGATTCCACTGTGACTGCACGTATTAAACGTGATGATGTGATTGACAATGCGAATATTCAGGCAGGTGATGTTATTGTTGGTCTGGCCTCTTTTGGTCAGGCAACTTATGAGGATGCGTACAATGGGGGTATCGGAAGTAATGGCCTTACTTCTGCACGACATGACGTTTTTTCGAAAATACTCGCGCTACAGTATCCAGAAAGTTATGACCCTAATGTACCAGAGGCCTTGGTGTATACTGGACAAAAATTATTAACCGAGGCTACAGACACCCCACTCGATGCTGGAAAGTTAGTGCTATCTTCAACTCGAACTTATGCACCCATTATCAAAGCGATACTGAACCAGGTGGATCGACAACAGATTCATGGTATGGTGCATTGCAGTGGTGGTGCCCAAACCAAAATTCTACAATTTATCGACGAGCTTCATATCATAAAGGACAACTTATTTGATGTACCGCCTTTGTTTCAGATGATACAAGAACAGTCTGGAACAGACTGGAAAGAGATGTACCAAGTGTTTAACATGGGACATCGGATGGAGCTGTATGTCTCTGAAGCTGTTGCCAGTACACTGATTTCAATTTCGGAATCTTTTGGGGTGGCTGCACAGATCGTTGGTAGGGTAGAGGATTCAACCAAAAAACAATTAACGATTTCCTCTCCTTATGGAAAGTTTAAGTATTAAATATTTGTGTAGAATCCTGTTTTTTAGAAACTTATTTATGCTGCTTTTATCTTGTTTGTCCAAGAAAATGCATTGCCTGATTTTGTCGTAAATTTGCCCTTATGATTGAGCGATTGGCCATAGTGAAACAACGATTCGACGAAGTCTCGGACCTGATTATCCAGCCCGAGGTCATTGCTGATCAAAAGCGATACATTGAGCTCAATCGTGAATACAAGGATCTAAGTGCCCTAATTGAAAAGCGAAAGGATTACCTCAAGCTGAGCCAGCGACTAAAAGAAGCTGAAGAAATCATTTCTGACGGCTCAGACCCAGAAATGTCTGATATGGCTAAAGAAGAGTTGGAAGAAGTCAAATCCAAACTTCCTGCGCTAGAAGAAACCATTCGCTTTATGCTAATTCCTAAAGACCCTGAGGATGCCAAAAATGTCGTGATGGAACTTCGTGCGGGTACCGGTGGCGATGAAGCTTCCATTTTTGCTGGTGACCTGTATCGTATGTATACCAAATACTGCGAGAGGAAGGGGTGGAAAGTCAGTGTTGTTGATCTCAGTGAAGGCACATCAGGTGGATTCAAAGAAATCATAATCGAAGTGTCGGGGACAGAAGTTTATGGAACCTTGAAATTTGAGTCTGGTGTTCATCGTGTACAACGTGTTCCCCAAACCGAAACCCAAGGTCGTGTTCATACTTCTGCTGCCACAGTTATGGTTTTGCCAGAAGCAGAGGAGTTTGATGTTGAAATTGATATGAATGAGGTACGACTTGACTTGTTTTGTTCATCTGGACCAGGAGGGCAGTCGGTCAATACGACCTATTCGGCAGTGCGCCTTACCCATCTTCCAACTGGGATAGTAGCCCAATGTCAAGATCAAAAATCGCAACATAAAAACAAAGAAAAAGCTCTAAAAGTTCTTCGATCTCGTTTGTATGAACTCGAGCTAAGTAAAAAGTTAGAAGAAGATTCAGCCAAGCGAAATGCCATGGTGTCTTCTGGTGATCGCTCTGCAAAAATACGCACCTATAACTATCCTCAAGGTCGTGTGACCGATCATCGAATTGGCCTCACACTCTATGATCTACAAAACATTGTTAATGGAGATCTCGGTAAGCTAGTAGACGAAATACAGTTGCATTACAATACCGAAAAACTTAAAGTTTCTGGAGATTTGATATGACAATCCAATCATTGACAGAGCAAATCCGAAAAAAATCATCCTTCTTATGCGTTGGATTGGATTCAGATACTTCTAAATTGCCACCGAGTGTCAGCCAACACCCAGAAGCACAGTTTACTTTCAACAAACAAATCATCGATGCAACCCATGATTTGGCAGTTGCATATAAAATCAATACTGCTTTTTATGAGTCTGACGGTTCAAAAGGGTATCAAGCCCTTGAAAAAACCATAGCGTATTTGGATCAATACCATCCAAACCATTTTACCATTGCTGATGCCAAGCGAGGGGATATTGGCAATACATCAACCCAGTATGCACGTGCATTTTTTGAGAAGCTTCCCTTTGACTCCATAACAGTCGCACCTTATATGGGTCGCGACTCCATTGAGCCTTTTTTAAAATTTGAAGGGAAGTATGCAATAATGTTGGCGCTGACTTCAAACCAAGGTGCTTATGATTTTCAAACCTTAAACACAGTTGATCGTTCACTCTACGAATACGTTGTTGCGACAAGTCGTACTTGGGATGGTGCCGATCGCCTCATGTATGTACTTGGCGCAACCAAAACCGAACATCTAGCTACAATTCGCGCTTTGACCCCAAAATCTTTCTTTTTGGTACCCGGCGTTGGAGCGCAAGGCGGGAATTTGGAATCTGTATTTCATGCGGCAGCCAATGAGAATATAGGACTCTTGGTTAATTCGTCAAGAAGTATCATTTTTGCTTCAAGCAATGATGACTATGCCGAAGCAGCCAGAAAAGCTGCAATGGATTTACAACTAGAAATGAAAAAACTGCTCTGATGCTGCACTATTCAGTACATTCCCATCCCACTTCAAAAGCCTGGGTCACTTTTGTGCATGGGGCAGGTGGGAGTTCGTCGATTTGGTTTAAGCAGCTGCGAGAGTTTTCAAAACATTTTAATTTATTATTGCTCGATCTAAGGGGGCATGGAAAATCTAGAATGCAGTTTTCAAATGTTTTTAAAAAGAAATACACATTTGATGTACTGGCGGAAGATATCATTGCTGTTTTGGATAAAGAACAAATTAAGGCTTGTCATTTTGTAGGGATTTCTTTAGGCACAATATTAATTCGTCAATTAGGTGAAATGTACCCCGTACGTGTGCGAAGCATGGTGATGGCTGGTGCGATTATGAAACTCAATTTGCGCTCTCAAATATTGATGCGCTTTGGAAATATTTGTAAGTCCATCATCCCATATCTATGGCTTTATCGCCTGTTTGCCTACATCATAATGCCAAATAACAACCATAAAGAGTCTAGATTGTTGTTTGTTAGAGAGGCCAAAAAACTTTATCAAAAAGAATTTATACGCTGGTATAAGCTTACCACAGAAATCAAACCTTTATTGCGATTGTTTCGCCAAGTGGATATCAAAATCCCCACCTTATATGTCATGGGAAGTGAGGACTATATGTTTTTGCCTAGTATTGAAAAATTGGTAGCAGTACACAAATCTGCACAGCTCAGCGTTATTCCTTACTCTGGACATGTCGTCAATGTTGACCAACCAGACCAGTTTAACAAGCATTCGATTTCGTTTATTCAGAATTTCAATCGTTAAGAGAATATGATTGTTTTATTGCCATAAACCATGACTTTGTGGGCAATGTGGTTTTTTACTGCTCGAGCGAGAACAATCTTTTCCAAATCCCGTCCTTTGGCCACTAGTTGACTAACACTGTGTGTGTGTGATACATGCGAAACATCTTGCTCAATAATTGGTCCAGCGTCGAGTTCTTCAGTCACATAGTGGCTTGTCGCTCCAATGATTTTTACCCCGCGCTCAAAGGCAGAGTGATAAGGCTTTGCTCCAGGAAAAGCAGGTAAAAAGGAGTGGTGAATATTGATGATATTATTGGGATACTCATTGATGAGGTTTGGAGACACAACCTGCATATATCGCGCAAGGACAATAAATGAGACATCGTGTTTTTTAAGCAGTTCCAATTGCTGTTTTTCGGCTTTTGCTTTTGCGTCTTTGCTGACAGGGATATTGAAAAAGGGGATACCAAATGACTTTGCGATCGGCTGTAAATCAGCGTGATTGCTTAATATAAATGGGATTGTCACGTCGAGTTCACCAGACTTAAATCGGCCCAAAAGGTCATAAAGGCAGTGATCGTATTTCGACACGAACAGTGCCATGCGTGGCTTTTTCTCTTGGGGGTAAAGTGACCATGTCATTTGATATTTCTCGGCAGGGCCACAGGCAAAGGCCTGTTGAAATTGTCCAATAGCATCTAGTTCGCAATTAAAATCACTTTCTAGACGCATAAAAAACGCCTGGTTTTCTCGATCGACATATTGATCGATATATAGAATATTGCCCTTATGGCCATAGATAAATTGTGTAACTTCTGCAATGATTCCCTTTTGATCGGGACACTGTATTACAAGGGTAATTGTGCTCATATCGGATGCAAATGTAAAAATAGAAATAGGATAAAAAAAATCCCGCCGAAGCGGGATTTTTAAAGAACTAAAATTATAACCTAATTAATGTTGATTTAAACGAAAATCCGCATAAGCCGACATGCCATGTTCGGCTCCATCTAATCCAGCAATTTCTTCTTCTTTACTTACGCGCATTCCACCAAATATAGCTGATGTGATAAAACCAATGATTGTACAGGATACCACACTGAAAACACCAGTGATACCAACACAAGCAGCTTGTACAGCAAATTGCTCACCTGAAGCTAGGTCACCAAAAATTCCAACAGCTAGGGTTCCCCAAATACCACCAAATAAGTGAACAGCTATTGCACCAACGGGATCATCAAGTTTTTGCTTGTCCATAAATGAAATAGCAAGAACTACAACAATCCCCCCAATTGCACCAATAATTACTGATTCAAGAGGGCTCATTTGATCGGCTCCAGCAGTGATGCCAACTAATCCACCAAGCACTCCGTTCATAAACATAGTAACATCGTAGTTTTTATATAAGCCGAGTGAAAATAAAAATGCAGCAATTCCTCCAGCTGCAGCAGCAAGAGAGGTAGTGACAAGAACTAGTGAAGTTAGTGCAGGGTCAGCAGATAATACAGAACCTCCGTTAAATCCGAACCAACCTAACCAAAGGATTAATACCCCAGCTGCAGATATTGGTAAGTTGTGACCGGGAATCGCATTAGGCTTACCATCTTTGTCAAATCGACCAACACGTGCACCTAAAAAAATGATTGCTACAAGAGCAGCCCAACCACCCACTGAATGCACGAGTGTAGAACCTGCGAAATCATAGAAGCCCATTGCATCCATGAAGCCACCGCCCCATTTCCATGCCCCAACTATTGGGTATACAAATGAGACTAGTAGTAAGGCATAAAGCATAAACGCACCTAACTTGATTCGCTCAGCAACAGCTCCAGAAACAATGGTTGCAGCAGTAGCAGCAAACATCCCCTGGAACAAGAAGTCTGTCCAATATGTATAGCCCTCATTATAGCCAAGGTCAGCAGCAGCAAGTGAGTCAAGACCCCATCCTGCAAATCCAATATATCCATTAAAATCTCCAGGGTACATCAAGTTAAATCCGCCAATAGCATAGACAAGAAGTCCCATTGTGATTACAAAGAAGTTCTTAAATAAAATATTTACGGTATTCTTTTGACGAGTCATTCCACTTTCTAAAAAAGTAAACCCTAAGTGCATAAAGAATACAAGACCAGTGCAGATCATCATCCATACGTTGTTTGTTGTTAATAATTCCATAAGTATATATTGTATTTTAGTTTAATGTATCTCCTCCTTTGTCGCCTGTACGGATGCGGTAAGCGTCTTCTACAGGAAGAACAAAGATTTTACCGTCACCAACGCGACCAGTGGCACCAGCTTTTACGATGGCGTCAATAGCAGGTTGGACAAATTCATCATTAACAACAATTGATAACAAACGGCGTTGAATTTCAGAGGTGCTATAAGACACTCCACGATAAACGTGTCCTATCTTTTCATTTCCAATTCCAGTTACGTCCCAGTAGCTGAAAAAAGTCACACCAGCGTCATAAAGGGCGTCTTTGACGTCATCAAATTTGGTTTTGCGAATAATCGCTTCTATTCTTTTCATGGCTTATAATTAAGTGAATAAATGTTGATTTGATACCAATTAGAAACTCATCCCAAAAACCAAGAATGCTGATTCAGCGTCAGGATTAAATACAAATGATGAGAATACAGGAAGTGAATAATCTTCTGTGATTTTAATGTCTTTACTTCCGCCGATAGCAATATTTACAAGACCGCTGTCACCATTTGCATACCAAGCAGTTTCTGCATCGTCGCTACCATAACCAAGTGCAACATCAACAACACCAACCGAAAAAGCAGCTTCAAGGTAAAGTGCCTCAACTTCCGTAAAATACCCTACAGTTAAATCGATTGGACCAACAGTTGCTCCACCACTAACTTCAAGGAAAGCATCCTCAAGGAGACCTTCATCAGTTGCATATGCCCCACTAGCCCCTGGAAAGGTATAGTTTGTGATGGTAAGTGAAGCGGGACCAAAGCTGTAAGAAGCATAAAGATCAAGTTCATGACCACTGTCCCCACCAGTTGTAGGGAAGCTACCCCAAATACCAAGCTCAAGATAACCTGAAGCTATTGACATCCATGGCTGTACATGTGGACCAGCGCCAAACTGTGTTCCTCTCCATACATATTGACTTACAACATCAGCACCGAAATTAAGTTCTTGTGCTTTTACGTTAGTAGTCAAGAGTGTTAAGACAGCAATTGCTGCGATTCCTAAAATATTTTTAATTAGTTTCATAATAGTAATTTTTAATTAGTTTCATAATAGTAATTTTTAATTATTTATTCCTTCAAAAGTATAGTTTCATAAATATAACCATAAAAAAATAGGGGGTTAGTTGCTTATTTTTATGATATTTTTAATTATACCCCCCACAAAATTATGGTATATAAAAAAAAATACTATGAATTTTGAAATACATGAAATTTTAGGGGATGGGGTTCTGTAAACATGTAAAAGTTATAAATGAACCACGACTCCTTGTGCGGATCGAATAAAAAATAAAGGACAATTCTAAAAAATTAACTTCGACAAAGAAGTGCCTAGCAGGATCATTCCCAGGCATATAAAGTAAGTCAAACTAGCGTAGATTAGTAAGGATGCAGCCCCAGACACGCGAAACAATATGATATTTTCAAGGGCAAAAGTAGAAAATGTCGTGAGACCACCACAAAATCCAATGATCCAAAACAAATTATTTGCTGAATGGGCATAGGAGTTGTGCAGCAACTGGTTTGCCAAAATACCCATGAGCAATGAACCTAGGGCATTGGCCAATAAAGTGGGCCAAGGGTAGAGCGAGTTGGTTTCTTCTAATATAAGGGTAATTGCATATCTGCAGATACTCCCCAGACCACCACCTACAAATACCCACAACAACTCTTTCATAAAGATACACCTCTTTTTAGGAACAGCAACAAACCAATAAACACAAGAAATCCTAAAAGCACCCAAATACTACCTCTAAAGTATGTGGGGTTTTTAGCGCGATCTTTTCGATAACTCCAGACCGTTAGTATGGTAAATCCAATAACGAAGAATACTGCAAAAAAAAGTTGTCCCGTGCTAAACATTGTTTATTTTTAATCAAAACAAAAATATGAAGAATAAAATTTCCGCAGTCACTGCATTTCATAAAGCATTTCGATTAATTGTTAACAATACACCTACAGTAGAGATAGATGAAGCTACCATGTGGTTGCGTTTTTCGCTAATGGATGAGGAAAACAAAGAATATCTTGCCGCTATGGAAAACAAGGATTTAATCGAGGTGGCAGACGCTTTGGGTGATATGCTATATATTCTTTGTGGAACAATTATCACCCATGGTATGCAAGATGTAATTGATAAGGTTTTCGAAGAAATTCAACAAAGCAATATGAGTAAGCTTGGCAATGATGGAAAACCAATCTACAGAGAAGATGGAAAAGTTTTGAAAGGTCCAAATTACTTTCGGCCAGATATTGCAAAAATTCTAAAAAAATAGATTAAACCTTCACGCGCCACCCATAAGGATCGCGAGTTAGATTATACTGAATTGAAGTCAAATCAGTTTTCAAAGCCAATGCCAATGCGTCAGCAGGTGTTCCAACATAATAGTCTTTTCCTTTAAAACCAAAGCCATGGATCGGTAAAACAACAACTGCTGTTCCACTTCCGAAAATTTCTCGCAAGGTCTTGTTTTCAGCAGACTCGATCAATTCGGAAACAGTTAATTGGCGCGTTTCGACCTGTATGCCACGATCTTTTGCTAGTTCAATCACACTTTTTCGTGTAATGCCATCCAAAATACTATCCGAAGTAGGCGCAGTAATCAGCTTGTCTCCGATAAAAAAAAATAGGTTCATCGTTCCAGCTTCTTCTATGTATTTATGTGTCGCAGCGTCAGTCCAAATAATTTGTTGATACCCCTCATCCATTGCCAGCTTGGTTGGATAAAACTGACCAGCATAATTTCCAGCTGCTTTTGCATAACCTGTACCTCCGTTTGCTGCACGACTATAGTGATCAGCAATTTTAACACGAACTTCACTGTGATTGTAATAGCTTGAAACAGGTGTGCAGATAATCAATAAACGATACTGTTTGGCAGGGGATGCTTGCACACATGGCTCACTCGCAAATACAAATGGTCTAACGTATAGTGAGTTGCCTATACCAGGCTGAACCCAATCTCTTTCTAAGTCGATGAGTTTGTGCAAACCCTCAATAAATAATTTTTCTGGAATCTGTGGAATCGCTAAACGTTCGGCAGATTTGTTTAGACGTTTGATGTTTTGATCAGGGCGAAACAAAAACACATCTCCCTTGTCATCTTTGTAAGCTTTCATTCCTTCAAAGACTGCTTGTCCATAGTGCAATGCACTCGCAGAAGGGTCGAGATGCAGTGGTGCATAGGGAACAATTTCAGGTTCTCCCCAACTGCCATTAGCATAATCGCAAACAAACATGTGATCAGAAAAGGTTGACCCAAAGTCCAAATCCTCGAAATCAACAGTGCCGAGTTTTGATTTTTCGATCGGGCGTATTTTCATTGTTTAAAGATTTGCTAACAAAATTACGAAAAGTTGTACATTGAAAATCATTGCTTTTTAATTTTGTAAAAAAAAATATGAAGATTCTTGTTACTGGTGCTTCAGGTTTAATTGGTACTCAGCTATGCAAACATTTATTGTCAAAAGGGCACACACTTCACATTTTAACGACAAGAACCCCATGGCAAGTTGAGAACGAACAAACACAAATTTTCAGATGGGCTCCTAAAAATAATGATATCGATGATAAGGCCTTAGAAGGGGTTGAGGCTGTTATCAACCTTGCAGGTGCTAAAATCAATCAACGTTGGACAACAAAAAGTAAGGCAGCAATTTTAAAGAGTCGTACAGAATCTACTAGACTGCTGTTTGAAATTATTCAAAAAACCCAAAATAAAGTGCATATTATCAATGCCTCAGCTATTGGGATATACAGAAGTAACTTAAATAAGCAATACACCGAAACAGACAAAGTCTTTTCTGATGCTTTTGATGGTGTTGTTGTTCGTCAATGGGAGGAGGAAGCAAAACAGTTCGAAAAACTGTCCTGTCTAACAACCATCTTGCGCATTGGGTTAGTGCTTTCCAACGTTGGAGGTGTATTTATTCCATTGTCAACACCCACTCGATGGGGTTTGGGCACATGGTTTGGAAATGGTCAACAATGGCAATCATGGATTCATATTGATGATTTGGTTGGGGTCATTGATTATTGTTTGCAGCATCAATTGGTAGGTTGTGTGAACGCCACTGCTCCCAACCCTGTTAGACAACGAAATTTGGTTCGAGTAATAGCCAAGGTAGCAGGTGCGCCACAGTTTTTACCTGGATTACCAAAAGTTGTGTTGTCCTTTTTTCTGGGAGAAATGCACAAATTGTTGTTTGATAGTATTTATGCAAAACCACAAAAGCTATTGAAAAGTAGTTATCAGTACAAATATTCTGACATCACCTCTTGTGTTACTGATTTGATTCATTAGAAAAAATAAATTGGTGTCAAATTGGCAGAAGTCTGCTTTTGGCGTCACTTTTGCGAATGTTTTTTTTAAAATTAAATAATGGCTAAAAGTAATTCTGATAAAGGCAAAAAAAGCACAGCCAAAAACACAACAAAGCAGGATAATCTTCAAGTCAAAATCGATGAATTAAAATCGAGTGTTGAGAAAGAGAAAGATCAGTTTTTACGATTGTTTGCTGAGTTTGAAAACTACAAGAAGCGAACTTCCAAAGAGCGTTTAGAGCTTTTCAAAACAGCTTCACAAGAGCTTCTTACTGCACTATTACCTGTTCTTGATGACTTTGAAAGAGCCTTAGCTGAAATAAAAAAATCTGATAGGAGTGAACAACTGCAAGGGATTAAATTGATTTACAATAAACTCTTTGACACCTTGCAAAATCAAGGCTTGACTAAAATGGAAGTCAACAAAGGAGATGTTTTTGATGCAGAATTGCATGAGGCAATCACCCAAATACCGGCACCTAAAGAAAGGCTAAAAGGAAAGGTTATCGATGTGGTTGGGATAGGTTATAAGCTTGGAGAAAAAATCATTCGCTACCCTAGAGTAATTGTAGGAAATTAATGTCAATGGCAATCTGATGAAGGAAGATTATTACGAAATACTAGGGGTTTCTAAGTCGGCTTCGGCAAGCGAAATCAAAAAAGCATATCGCAAAAAAGCTCTTCAATACCACCCAGACAAAAACCCTGGTGATGCCAACGCTGAACAACAATTTAAGAATGCAGCAGAGGCTTATGAAATTCTAAGTGATCAACAAAAACGACAGCAATACGATCAATTTGGTCATGCTGCTTTTGAGGGTGGCCAAGGCTTTGGTAGCGGGGGTATGAACATGGAAGATATTTTCAGTCAATTTGGAGATATTTTTGGCAGTGCCTTTGGTGGCTTTGGCGGTTTTGGTGGTGGTGGCGGACGAACAGCCAAAGGGACAAATCTTCGTGTACGAGTGAAGCTAAAACTCGAAGAAATGGTCCTAGGTGTAGAAAAGAAAATTAAGGTCAAGCGGAGGGTACAAGCACCTGAAGCAAGGTTTTCTGCTTGTGGGACTTGTAATGGTTCTGGCCAAGTTATGCGAGTCACAAATACTGTTTTGGGTCGGATGCAAACTGCATCCACCTGTTCTGCTTGTGGGGGTTCTGGGCAGTCGCTAGTCAATCGACCAACAGGTTCAGACGCAAACGGATTCATTGCCAAAGAAGAGTTGGTATCAGTCAATATCCCCGCAGGTGTGGAAGATGGCATGCAACTTAAAATGTCTGGAAAAGGGAATGATGCGCCAGGCAATGGTATCTCTGGTGATTTAATTATTTTGATACAGGTGCAACCACATAAATCACTCAGTCGAGAAGGGGATAATCTTCATATGGATTTATATGTTAGTTTGCCAGAAGCCATATTGGGAGCTTCCAAAGAAATTGAGACTGTTCAAGGGCCAGTTCGCATTCGATTGGAAGCTGGGATACAGTCTGGAAAAATTTTACGTCTTAAAGGTAAAGGAATCCCAAGTCTAAATGGCTATGGAAAAGGAGACCTGCTCGTTCATGTCAATGTTTGGACACCACAACACTTATCAAAGGAACAAAAGCATTTTTTTGAATCTATGCGTGATGATGAACACTTTATTCCTGAACCAAAAAAAGGAGATAAATCCTTTTTTGACAGGGTAAAAGATATGTTTTCTTAAAAAAAAATCGTTCGAAATAAAATTTGTAGTATATTTGAACTAACGATAGATTATTCTATAGTTAATTTTTCTTTTTCATAGCAATTTTTTCCCATCCTTGATTTCTATCAAGGGTGGGTTTTATTTTACAATCATTTTGTAACTTAGATCGATGGATAAATTTGTTGATTTCTTTACCAAAAACCTTTCGTTTGGCGGCTTGAGCTTCAACATCAAGCTTTTCCTTATTTTCCTCATAATATTTTTTGTTACACGATTTATTCTTCGCCTGTTTCGAAGAATTGTTTCACGCAATTTCACAGATGAGCGTAAAGCTAAGTTTAAGCCCATTTTTGGTTTTCTCAATTACAGCATCTATACAATTATTATTCTTTTAGCTCTACAAAATATAGGTGTTGAACTTACAGCAATATTTGCAGCCTCTGCTGCACTATTGGTGGGTATTGGGTTTGCACTTCAAACATTTTTTCAAGACATTATTTCAGGGATTTTTATTTTGATTGATCAATCTGTACATGTAGGTGATATCATCGAAGTTGATGGAAAGGTGGGTAAAGTTGAAAATATCACCCTTCGAACCACCAGAGCAGTAACAATAGACAATAAAGTCCTTGTGATTCCAAATCATTTATATTTGACCAACACCTTATACAATTGGACTGAAAACGGTAAAATCACTCGAGAGCGTGTTGCTGTTGGGGTCGCTTATGGGTCAGATGTGAGGTTGGTTACCAAAATTTTATTGGATATCGCTGATCAGCACAAAGCAATCCTAAAGTCACCAGCCCCGACAGTTTTATTTCAAAACTTTGGTGATAGTAGCCTTGATTTAGAAATTGCCTTTTCGTTGAAAAACAGTTTCAAGGCTGTTCCGATTCAAAGTGATATACGCTTCTCGATCTACGATGCTTTCGAAAAGCATAACATCGAAATTCCATTCCCTCAACGCGTTGTTTATTCCAAATAGTATGTTCAATATTTTACTAATTGAAGATGAGGATAGCATCCGACGCGTGTTGAAAAAAGTCTTGTTAGAAGACAATGATTCCTATCGATTTTATGAAGCTAAAGATGGACAAGAGGGTGTTTCTCTTATTAGAAACCAATCGTTTGACCTCATCCTTTGTGATATTAAAATGCCAAAGAAAGATGGGATTGAAGTACTGGATTTCACTCTTACACATACCCCCTCAACACCCGTTGTTATGATATCAGGGCATGGGAATCTTGAAACAGCTGTCAAGGCCATGCGAATGGGAGCCTTTGACTATATATCAAAACCCCCAGATCTTAATCATTTATTGTCAACGGTCAGAATTGCATTGCAATCCAAAACGGAACCAACTCTTGCCAAAAAGATGGTTAAAAAACAGAATCTGCTTCCACTAATGGTTGGTAAATCAAAATCCATGTTGAAGATTCACAAGCTGATTGCTAAGGTTGCTCCAACACAGGCACGTGTATTGGTGCAAGGTCCAAATGGAAGTGGTAAGGAGTTGGTTGCCGATGCAATTCACAAACAAAGTCTTCGTCATAAAGGGCCATTTATTGAAGTGAATTGTGCTGCAATACCATCCGAACTGATCGAAAGCGAATTGTTTGGTCACATGAAAGGTGCATTTACATCGGCAAACAAAGACCGAAAAGGAAAATTTGAAACAGCTCACGGAGGTACACTTTTTTTAGATGAAATTGGTGATATGAGTCTTCCAGCACAAGCCAAGGTATTGCGTGCACTCCAAGAGCATAAGATACAACGTGTAGGGAGTGATAAAAATATTTCTGTTGATGTGAGAGTTGTCGCTGCGACCAACAAAAATTTGGCTGAAGAAATCAAAGCAAATCGTTTTCGAGAAGATTTGTTTCATCGCATTGCTGTCATCGAAATTCAAGTGCCACCACTGAACGAAAGACGTTCCGATATTCCATTATTAATCGATCATTTTAATGCATCTTTGACGCCATGTAAGTCGATTGAAGATGAAGCAGTTCGCCTATTAGCAGCGATAGATTGGACTGGAAATGTCAGGCAACTTCGCAATGTAGTTGAGCGTCTTCATATTTTATCCGATGGTCAGATTACAGCATCAGATGTCAAACAATATGTCAATCACTAAATCAAATATCCCCATGAAAAAGTATGCCCTCTTCACCCTTCTATTGATGATGTTTTATTCTGAAGCCCAGCAGCGCAAAGACTCATTGATGCTACAATCGATTTACAGAAAAGCTCTCCTCGACGGAAAAGCTTACGATTGGTTAGACTATCTAACCAACCAAATCGGTGGTCGTCTTTCAGGGTCGCTCAATGCAGAACGTGCTGTAGAGTGGTCAAAGGAAGAGTTGGAAAAGTTGAACCTTGACAAAGTGTGGCTACAACCTGTACTGGTACCAAAGTGGGTGCGAGGTCCAAAAGAATTTGCATTGATTGAAACAGAACCAGGCGTGACATTCAATGTTCCGATCACTGCACTTGGTGGCTCAGTCGCAACACCATCAGTTGGTTTAAAGGCAGAAGTCGTAGAGGTGCAAAATTTTGAAGAGTTGGCAGCTTTGGGAAGAGAAAAAATCGATGGTAAAATTGTGTTTTTAAATCGCCCCATGCAAGCAGATTTGATCAGCACATTCTCTGCTTATGGGGGTTGTGTCAATCAACGTTATGATGGTGCTCGAGAGGCTAGTGAATATGGCGCTATTGGGGTGATTGTCCGTTCGATGACCCTTCGTATGGATGATTATCCACACACAGGTGCAATGAGTTATGGCGATCAACCAATCAGCAAGCGCATACCAGCTGCGGCAATAAGTACCAACGCTGCAGAGAAGTTGAGCAACCTTCTTAAAATCGCACCAAAACTCAAATTTTTATTTCGCCAACAGTGCAAGCAGTATGACGATGTATTGTCGTATAATGTCATTGGAGAAATCACTGGATCAGATTATCCAGATGAGATAATTTTGGTTGGGGGTCATCTCGACTCTTGGGATGTTGGTGATGGTGCGCATGATGACGGTGCAGGTTGTGTGCAATCGATGGAGGTGTTACGATTGTTTCAGCAATTGGACTACAAACCCAAACGCACACTGCGTGTGGTGTTGTTTATGAACGAAGAAAATGGCCTAAGAGGAGGTCGAAAGTATGCCGAAATGGCTGCTTTGAAAGGAGAGACGCACATTTTTGCTCTCGAGTCAGATGCAGGTGGATTTACTCCCAGAGGTTTTAATTTTGACCTTCCTGATCATGAGTTTGCGCAAATCAAATCTTGGGAACCTCTTTTTGAACCCTATTTGATTCATTATTTTGAAAAAGGAGGCAGTGGGGCAGATATTGGACCACTAAAAACCAAAACCAATGTATTGGCTGGTTTACGCCCTGACTCTCAACGCTATTTTGATCATCATCACGCGGCGACAGATACCTTCGACGCTGTCAACAAAAGAGAACTTGAACTGGGTGCTGCTACCTTAACTTCACTCATTTATCTATATGACACCTATGGTCTGGTTCGAGGATCGCCAATAGAAACCAAATAATAAGATTTTGAATCTATCCGCCTACACCAAAGAGTTTTCATACAATCTGAAGTTGTCTTATCCAGTGATCATTGGCATGTTGGGACACACTTTTGTTCAGTTTATTGACAATGTTATGGTGGGGCAACTCGGAACAGCTGAGCTAGCAGCGATCTCGCTTGGCAACAGTTTTATATTTATTGCCATGTCAGTTGGTATTGGATTTTCAACAGCCATAACACCACTGGTTGCTGAGGGTGATTCGGCCAAACGACCAACCGAAGTCAAATCCATTTTTTATCATGGGTTGTTATGGTGCTTGGTCTTGGGATTGGTATTGTTTTTATCAGTTTACCTCTCTCGCAACCTCATGTTCTCTATGGGACAACCCGAGGAGGTTGTCGAACTGGCATTTCCCTATTTAAAGTGGGTAGCTGTTTCTCTATTCCCATTGATCGTTTTTCAGGCATTTAAGCAATTTACAGATGGGATGTCGCTGACCCGATACTCCATGTATGCAACTGTGCTTGCCAATGCGGTCAATGTAATTGTCAATTATGTATTGATTTTTGGTAAATGTGGTTTCCCTGCATGGGGCGTAACAGGTGCTGCAATTGGAACACTAATCTCACGAATAGTGATGCTTTTCGCATTGATTCTTTTGATTTGGTTTCATAAAAAACTATCATACTACATCAAAGGAATTTGGCGACAAACATATTCCAAAGTGCAAATGCACAATCTCTTTAGCTTAGGTTTTCCTTCTGCACTTCAAATGCTGTTTGAAGTTGCATTCTTTACTTCTGCAATCTGGGTATGTGGATTGTTGGGCAAAAATGAACAAGCAGCAAATCAAATTGCACTCAACATATCATCTATGACTTTTATGGTCGCTATGGGGTTGAGCGTAGCAGCCATGGTAAGGGTTGGTAATCAAAAGGGATTGGGTGCATTTATCGACCTTCGCCGTATTGCCCAGTCAGTGTTTCTACTTACCTTGATAATTGATATCATTTTTGCGGTTGTCTTTATTTTCGCCAAAGACGCTTTTCCATGGTTGTATCTTGAATCCTCAACTGCAGTTGATGTGATTGAGGTGGCAACAATCGCTTCCTCTTTATTTTTAGTTGCTGCCTTTTTTCAAATCTTTGATGGAGCACAAGTGGTTGCACTTGGTGCCCTGCGTGGATTGCAAGATGTAATTATTCCTACCTGGATATGCTTTGCGTCATATGGGTTGGTCGGATTTACCACCATGGTATACCTCGGTCTCTACACCCCTCTTGGAGCATTTGGCGTATGGATCGGACTTTTGGGTGGTTTGGTTGCATCTTCATTGTTGTTGTATCTTCGTTTTTTGTATCAAACCAACAAACTTATTCGCAACAATGGAACAATTACCTGAATTTCTTTTAGCTGATTCATCAGAAAGCCCATCGTCAATTTTTGTTATTCACACTACTTTTCCTCGCTTTGTCATAAACCTTCAAAACGATGAAATTGAATGGTGGGAATCATTTAACAATGAGGACAAGGACATTGCACTACAGGAGGTTTCACACTGGGTGAAAGAGGCCACTCAATTTTATGATCTTGAAATTTCAACCTACGAATGATACAGATTGACGAACAGCTTTTTTTATTTTTAAATTCTCTTGGGACTTCAAATTGGGATGGCTTTTGGTTGTTTATGACCAATAAATACAATATGATACCTCTCTATCTGTTTTTGTTGATATATTCATTTAAACACATTGGCTGGAAGAGGGGCCTTTGGTTTGTCCTCACAATTGCCTTGCTCATCAGTTGTACAGATCAAACCACCAACTTGTTCAAGGATGGCTTTGAACGACTGCGCCCTTGTCATGACCCAGAAATTGCCCCTTTGATGCGTTTAGTCAAAGACAGTTGTGGTGGTTTGTACGGATTTTTTTCAGGTCACGCCTCAAACTCTTTTGCTTTAGCAGTTTTCTTTATCACATTTTTTAAGACGATATCTCCCACCATGCGCTGGCTGCTATTATGGGCTGCTATCATTGCTTACAGCAGAGTATATGTTGGGGTTCATTACCCAATAGATATTCTAAGTGGTGCTTTTTTTGGATCTCTTATTGGCTTCTTTTTTGCGCGTATTTCACGCCGGTTTTTATTCCCTTAATCCTTGTAAACAAACACCTATTGATCCTTCACTTATTGTCATTTACTCTCTTTCAAAACCTCAGGACTTTTTTGCTTAAAATTGATTAGGCGTGGAATTGAAATCTGACGGACATAAGGATGAGAGGGATTGAGTTTTTCAAAATCTTGGTGATATTCTTCAGCTTTGTAAAATACAGTGTGGGGCTTGATTTCAGTTACAATAGGGTTGCTAAACACCTGCCTGTTCGTCAACTCTTCGATGTAGCCTTCAATGATTTTTTTTTCCTGTTTATTGCTAAAGAAAGCAATCGAACGGTATTGTGTGCCTCTGTCTGGCCCTTGACGATTTTTTGTTGTTGGGTCATGTGAATCGAAAAAAACAGCCAACAGCGTTTTAAAATCAACCTTTTCAGGATCGTAGTACACCTCTACTGTTTCGGCATGACCTGTGCGTCCAGTGCCAATTTGCTGATAATTTGGATTGACAGTGATTCCGCCAGCATAGCCTGAAATCACTTCCACAACGCCATAAACACTTTCATAAATGGCTTCGACACACCAAAAACAACCAGATGCAAAATAAGCAGTTTCATATTGCTGAAGGCTAGGGGCGTTTGACAAACCAACAGCTACTGCATTGTTCGTGATCTTTGGTGGTACAATTTGACAAGAGGATAAAAAAAGATAGATCATAACTGAAAAATAGGAGTAGGCGATTGAAGTTTTCATAAAAATGATTTTTAGATGCTATTGCAAAGATTGTGCAAAAGTGATTAATTTTTTAGCGAAACTTTTCCAACTTCTTTGCTTTAGGTAGGGCGCAAATTCATTTTTTGAAGGTTGTTCTGATTTCAAAACGTATGCAAGACCATCGGCAATGTTGCTAGCAAAAGGGTTAACAATTTTAACAACAGGCATCTTAAGTCCCTCTGACAATCCACCAACATCCGTCACAACCATTGGCCTGTGATAATGCAGTGCCATTGGCGTAATTCCACTTTGACTTGCTGCTTTATAGGGTTGTACAACACAATCACAGGCAGAAAACCAAACCCCAACATCTTTGTCTTCAACATAAGTTGTGTGAAAACTTATCAGTTCATCCAAGCCAAGCGCCTTTGTTTTTTTCAAATAAGGCTTTATCGACACATAAGGTTCGCCAACGATCAACACTCGAAGATTCGGAAATTGGTTTTTGAGCTGTGCCACAGCCTCAATCAAGATATCAACCCCCTTGTATTTTCGAATTAGTCCAAAAAACAATACAACAGGAGCATTGTAGTCAAGCCCTAAAATTGACCTAGCTTTTTCTTGTTCAATCATTGGTGCAAGTCCACTGTTGATTGGATGTGGGTAAGTGATGAGAGGTTTCTTTTTAACAAAGCCCAACTGATTTGAGGTGTAATTTGATAGTGAAATCAAGCCATCTTGTGCTCCCAACATAAATCGCAGAGAAAAGGACTCTCCAAATTTCGGCTCATGGCCTTTGGCATTGTCAACAATTGTGATGCATTTGGATCGAATCAAACGAGCGATTGTTCCCAAACAAGGCCCTAAAAAAGGTGTCCAGTAGCGAAAAATTACAACTGAAGGGGTCATTTTGTTGATTGTTCTTGCAGTTCTGAACCATGACACTGGTCGAACAGAGTCGATGCTCCTTTCAATATCAATTCCTTCGGGTTTTTGTTTGCTGCTAAATTGTGTTTTACCTGGAAAAACTCGATTTGGATATAGGCGTGAAAAAGTAAACACCTTAATATCATATCCCAAATCAATAAGTACTTGCGCTAAAGATTCATTTGTGTCAGCAATTCCCCCTCGGTATGGATGCGCAGGGCCAATGATTACAATCATGATTTTTCAATCAAAACCCACTTTCCTTTAATCAGCAGTGGTTCGGCTTGTTTGAACTTCACAGTTTTAACTTCTCCAGAAGCGATGTGTTGGATATCAACCTTTTCATTTCTACCAATTTTTGGTTTGTCGCGAACAATGGTTTCAACAACTTCTCTTTGTTTTTGTCCTGCAGATGAACCAACCTGTCGATTTCGCATTGCCATTTCATCAGAGTTCAACACTTCTTCCTTTAAAGCTTTTGTGTTTTGTTTACGCCGAATGTTTCTCGCTTCGCGTATGGGCTGGCTTTCGCGTGCCGGCAATTCGCCCTTAAATAAAAATGAGATAATGTCTTTATTGATTTTATCCATCAAGGTCTTAAAAAGCTCAAAGGATTCAAATTTGTAGATCAGCAAAGGGTCTTTTTGTTCATGGACCGCCAACTGAACAGATTGCTTCAATTCATCCATTTTTCGCAGGTGTTCTTTCCAAGAGTCATCGATGATTGCTAAGCTGATGTTTTTTTCAAAATCTTCAATCAACTGTTCCCCCTCTGATTCGTATGCATACTTTAGGTTCGTAACAACATTCAGTGTTTTTTTACCATCAGTAAAGGGAACAACAATGCGTTCAAACTTATTAGAGGGGTTTTCATAAACGTCCTTGATTACAGGGAACACCTGTTCAGCACTTTGCTTGGTCTTGTTTAGAAAACTCTCATAAGCTGCTTCATAAACCTGGTCGATTAAAGTCGATTGATCTATGGTTTCAAATTCCTGCATATCAACAGGAGAGCTGATAGAGAAGAAACGAACCAACTCAAAATCAAAGTTTTTATAATCTTTTGCATTTAGGTTGTTTTCAACGATACTCTCTGCGGTTTCATAAATCATATTTGAAATATCCACCTTCAAACGCTCACCTTTCAGTGCATGTTTGCGACGTTTGTAAACCACTTCTCGCTGGGCATTCATCACATCATCATACTCGAGAAGACGCTTGCGAATACCAAAATTGTTTTCCTCTACCTTTTTCTGAGCACGTTCAATCGATTTGGTCATCAAAGAATGTTGAATCACTTCCCCCTCCTTAACGCCCATGCGATCCATCATTTTGGCAACGCGTTCAGAGCCAAACAAGCGCATCAAATTATCCTCCAAAGAGACATAAAACTGTGAACTCCCCGGGTCGCCTTGTCGTCCCGAACGACCTCGAAGCTGCCGATCTACTCGTCTTGAGTCATGACGTTCTGTACCAATAATAGCCAATCCACCAGAAGTTTTGACAGCATCATTGATTTTGATATCTGTACCACGTCCAGCCATGTTTGTTGCAATCGTTACTATACCTGCATGTCCAGCTTCAGCTACGATGTCGGCCTCTTTTTTGTGAAGCTTTGCGTTTAGCACATTATGTTTTACATTCTGACGCTGAAGCATTCGACTCAAGAGTTCTGATATTTCGACTGAAGTTGTACCAATCAACACTGGTCTACCTGCATTTGAAAGCAGTGTAACTTGATTAATTACAGCGTTATACTTTTCCCTTTTGGTTTTATAAATCAGATCATTTTCGTCGTTCCTTGCAATTGTTCGGTTGGTCGGAATTTCAACAACATCAAGCTCATAAATTTCCCAAAACTCACCTGATTCTGTTATCGCGGTACCAGTCATTCCTGCTAGTTTTTGATACATTCTGAAGTAGTTTTGCAGGGTTATAGTGGCAAAAGTTTGAGTAGCAGATTCAATTTTTACATTTTCCTTTGCCTCAATAGCTTGATGCAATCCGTCGGAATAACGACGACCTTCCATAATACGACCTGTTTGTTCATCTACAATCTTTACTTGATTATCCATCACGACATAGGCGATATCTTTTTCAAATAGAGTGTAGGCCTTTAACAGCTGATTTAAGGTGTGTATGCGTTCACTCTTTACACTAAAATCGCTAAACAACTTTTCTTTTTCATAAGCTTCGATTTTAGTATCAAGCCCTTTGCCTTCAATTTTTGCAATTTCAGACCCTAAGTCTGGTAAGACAAAAAAATCAGCAGTGTTTTTGTCATCGGACAAATGCTCAATTCCCTTATCAGTGAGTTCGATTTGATTATTTTTTTCATCGATCACAAAAAACAATTCAGCATCTATTTTGGGCATCTCTCGGTTGTTGTCCTGCATATATTGTCCTTCGGTCTTTTGCAGAAGTTGTCGAACGCCCTCTTGACTCAAAAACTTAATAAGCGCTTTGTTTTTTGGCAGCCCTCGAAAGGCGCGAAGAAGCATAAATCCACCATCAATAACATTGCCTTCAACGATGTATTTTTTAGCTTCGGCCAAAACAGTGTTGATATATTGTCTTTGATTTTGAACCAGTTGAGCTACCTTGGGCTTAAGTTCAGTAAATTCATGACGATCACCCTCTGGGACTGGTCCTGAAATAATCAGTGGTGTTCTCGCATCATCAATCAAGACTGAATCAACCTCATCAACGATAGCATAATTGTGTACACGTTGTACCATGTCCTCGATCGAATGTGCCATGTTATCACGCAAATAGTCAAACCCAAAAGCATTGTTTGTTCCATAGGTTATATCTGCCATATAGGCTTTGCGACGTTCAGCAGAGTTTGGTTTGTGATAATCGATACAGTCAACACTAAGACCATGGAACTCAAAGATAGGTGCCATCCAAGCGCTGTCTCTTTTGGCAAGGTAATCATTCACTGTGACCAAATGAACTCCATTGCCACTCAATGCATTGAGGTAAACAGGAAGAGTCGCAACAAGTGTTTTACCCTCACCTGTTTGCATTTCTCCAATTTTACCTTGATGAAGGATGATGCCCCCAATAAGCTGGACGTCGTAGTGAATCATATCCCACGTGACTTGTTTACCTGCTGCGTCCCAAGAATTGAACCAAGTTGCTTGATCTCCTTTGAGCTTCACATAGGATTTTGATACTGAAATTTCTCTGTCAAAGGCATTTGCTGTAACCTCAATTTCTGTATTGTTGGTAAATCGTTTGGCAGTTTCTTTGACAACTGCAAATGCCGAAGGTAGGATCTGATCGAGAAAAGATGAAACTTCATTATTGGATTCTTCATTGAGCTCATCAATTTCAGTGTACAATGATTCTTTCTCGTCAATATCATCGCTCTGATCAATTTGTACTAATAGGGTATTTATTTTTTCTTGAAAGGGGTTTCGAATGTCTTGAATTTGATTCTTAAATTCTTTGGTTTTGCTTCTTAATTCATCGTTCGATCTGTTAGAGAGTTTTTTCTCTTCAACAAGAATTTGAGAAACGATAGGTTGTATAAATTTTAAATCTTTTCTGGATTTATCTCCAACAAAAACATTTAGGACACGATTTAAAATACTCATGGTTTGCTATCAAAGACATCAAAAATAAGGAAAAAAAAGGGCTTTGGTCGAATAAATGATGAAGCTAAAATTTCTTAATACTCATCTTCATTCCAAAGATAATCATCGTCGGTTGGATAATCAGGCCAAATCTCGTCGATTGACTCATATATTTCTCCTTCATCCTCAATGGCTTGAAGGTTTTCGACAACTTCAAGCGGAGAACCCGTTCGAATAGCAAAGTCGATCAGTTCGTCTTTGTTTGCTGGCCAGGGCGCATCGCTGAGGTAGGATGCAAGCTCTAAAGTCCAATACATAATCTTCTGTATTAAAAATGCAAAAATATAGGTTTAACCGAATTATACAAGCAAAATTCCTAGATTCTTGGAATCCACTTAACTTCCTCATTACCAGTATCTTTACACATCAATCGTGCAAGGCAAAACAAATAATCTGAAAGTCGATTGAGATAAATCACGGCAATATCATCAACGTATGCACTTTTGCTAAGCGTAACAGTTAACCTCTCGGCACGTCTGCAAACGCATCTGGCAAGATGAGCGTGCGATGCTGTTTCATCTCCACCAGGAAGTATAAAATGTGTCATCGGAGGAAGGTCGGACACAATTTTATCGATACATTTTTCTATCCACTCGACATGTTCATCGTTAATTTTCTGAATACGCAGGTCGGTATGTTCGCCATCTACAGCAAGCATAGCACCTAAAACAAACAAATCGTTTTGGATTTTAATCAAGTCACGATGGAAATACTGCGATTCTGAGTTGGATGCAATCATTCCCATCCATGCATTGAGCTCGTCAATAGTTCCGTAGGTTTCGATACGCAAATGGCTTTTCGACACTCGCTCACCTCCATATAATGAGGTCATCCCTTGATCTCCAGTTTTCGTGTAGATTTTCATAATCGTAACCTACTTAATGATAGGCGCAATTTTTTTTGCTAAGTTAAGTCAATTTTTTTATACACTACCTAAAAATCAGTTTTTTTCGTGTGATGGTGATCAACAATAAAAGCACTGAAACAAACAATGACAATCTTGCAATATAATCTCCGTATTTAACATAAAATGTCAATTGGTTTTGTGGAACTATGGTCACAGACATGGCGTCTCTTTTCAAATAAGGGATTTGTTTTGTGACTTCACCATACGAGTTGATTATTGCTGATATACCTGAGTTGGCCGACCTGACAAAGGGCAATCGTGTTTCAATCGCTCGCAACTTTGTATAACTCAGCAATTGGCGATGACCTGGAGTTGTTCCCCACCACGCATCATTAGTCATGACAGCCAAGAATTCTGCACCATTGCGCACATAACCTCCAACAAAACTCCCATATAAAGATTCATAACAGATGATTGGCCCCACTTTACTGCCATTTTTGAGTTGAAATACTTTTCGATTAGTATCCACTGCTCGACTTCGAACTGTACCACCCAAGTCAAGCATAATGTTGCCAAAAAGGGGCTCAACAATTTGTTTGTAGGGGAGGGTTTCGATTCCAACTACCAGTTTGGACTTGTGGTAGACCTGCAAGGGATTGGTTCCACTTAAAAATGCGCTGTTGTAAAAATCCACCCACTGGTTGCCCATCTTATTTGAAGTTGGAGTTTTGTCAGCTTTTGAATACACCTGATACAGTTGAATGCCTGTCAACAGCTGGGTGGGTTCGATTTGCGACAGCTTTTCGCTGATACTTTGGTATAGGAAGCTCGACGATAAGCTTGGTAAGGAATAGCCAAACCCCTCTGTAAAATAAGTTTCAGGTGCAAGAATTAAATCAGTTGATGACTTGAGCTCTGGTTTGATAAGCGCAAAGAGAGCTTTGGCTTGCTCAATATCACTAGCGATAAATTTTTCATCATAAGGATCGATATTAGGTTGTGCAATAACAACCTCAACAGCTTTATTGTTTTGAGGATGATGATTGGCATAAATCAACAGTGATATGCAGACAGGAATTGCTATGGTGAGAACTGCAATAGCCATTTTTCGCAACCGAAATGTGTTTGCTCGTATTGCTTTAAAGAACAAAATATTTACAACCATCACCCATAAACTCCCACCAAATACTCCTGTATATTCATACCATTGTACCCATGAAGTTGTTTCAGAAAACACATTTCCTAGTTGAAGCCAAGGCCACGAAAAATCCCAATGAAGGTGCAGAAGTTCGAAGCTCATCCAAAAAGTTGTCAGAAATAACAATCCAGCTTGTGTCGATAGCTTTCTGATGACCATTCGTGAGAGCATAAAGACAATTGTCATTAGTGAACTATTTACCAGTACGGCAAAAAACATTCCAAAGGCTGATGCATTCCATATCCACCACGTTATACCCAAATTCCAAAGAAAAAAGCTCAGAAAAAAGTGAGTAGTTGTTCGTTTTGATTTTTTTTCAGGCTGATGATATAAGATTTGAAGCAAGGGGACAAATGCGATAAAAATAATTAAAGAAAGGCCATTCGTTGGCCATGCTATTGTCAATAGTAAAGCACTTAAAATGCTTTTGGATAAGTTGCTATTCATCTGCTCAAAGATATAAAAAAGGGTGGCGAGTTGGTGTTGTTTACTTTGTTATCTTCGCGTTATGAAAGTCCTCCCAAATTTATTTACGTTGGCCAACGCTGCAGCTGGTTGCTTGGCCCTTTATTTCATTTTAGATATAGATTTTGAAACCGCGACATATTGTGTCCTGATTTGTTGTGTTTTCGATTTTCTTGATGGTTTTTTAGCACGTGTGATAGGTGCAACCAGTGAATTTGGAAAACAACTCGATTCCTTGGCCGATGTAATTAGTTTTGGGGTTGTTCCAGGGGCAGTTGCCACCGTGATGCTTGGTATTTTGGATGTAGATTTCCCCAGATTATTTATTGGATTTATAATCACACTTGCCTCTGCATATCGTTTGGCGAACTACAACACGAATAACCAAAACAAATTCCACTTTTCTGGATTGCCAACCCCTGCAAATGCTTTGTTTTGGATCGGTCTCACACACATTCAAACTGAAATTACTTTCAACTTGATAGTTAGTGCTGTAATTGTCACTTCATTTTTGTTGAACAGTTCTTTTACGTTTTATCGCCTACAGCTAAAATATTCTCTACTTTATTTTGTTAAGTTATCGTTAATGATTGTTATGATGATCGTTTTGTGGTTGCAATTTGGTCATCTTGCTTGGAGTATTACTATCACTTTATACGCCTTATTTTCTATAGTCTTTAGCCATGTGGCGAAGTCTAGAGGGTGACTTTCTTTTTTCGCAATTCAAAGTTTTTGCCAAGATACACCTTGCGTACCATTTCGTCATTCGCCAGATCCTCGGGTTTGCCAGCTTTTAGAATTTTACCCTCAAACATCAAATAGGTTCTGTCAGTAATTGCCAGTGTTTCCTGTACATTGTGATCAGTAATGAGAATCCCGATATTTTTCTTCTTTAAGTGAGCTACAATTTTTTGGATATCCTCAACTGCTACTGGATCAACACCAGCAAAGGGCTCATCAAGAAGTAAAAATTTAGGATCTGTTGCCAATGCACGAGCAATCTCTGTCCGACGCCGCTCTCCACCTGAAAGCAAATCACCTCTGTTTTTTCGAATGGCAGTTAAGCTAAACTCCTCAAGCAATGACTCTATCTTTTCATTTTGTTCAACCTTGGTTAACTTCTTGAGTTCCAATACACAACGTATATTGTCTTCTACACTCAGTTTGCGAAAAACAGATGCTTCTTGAGCCAAATATCCAATTCCATTCTGCGCTCTTTGGTACATGGGAAAGGAAGTAATGTCGGTATTATCTAGGAAAACCTCACCTGCACTAGGCTTGATCAGACCAACGATGGTGTAAAAACAAGTTGTTTTGCCTGCACCATTTGGCCCAAGTAAGCCAATAATTTCCCCTTGACTGACATGTATACTGACATTGTCAACGACATTTCGTTTGCCATAGATTTTAGAAATATTATTGGCAGCTAGCTTCAACTCCATTTGTGTGCTTTTTTATTCATGTTTCGAATTACTCTTTTGGATATAAAAATACTCAACTCATATAAAATAAGAACGGGAATTGCGACGATAATTTGACTTGCGACATCTGGTGGCGTGATCACTGCAGATAAAAACATGACCATTATCAGAGCTATTTTTCTGTATTTACGCATAAATTTAGGAGTAATTACCCCAATTTTTGTAAGAAAATAAACTAAAATCGGAAGTTCAAAAATGATACCGGATGCCAGAACAGATGCGCGAACCAAAGCTGTGTAGCTACTCAGATCAAAGTCATTAAAAATTTCTGCACTCACAGTGTAAGTACCCAAAAATCGAATGGAAAGGGGTGTTACAACATAATAGCCAAACAAAACTCCTAAGAAGAACAGCAACGAAGACATCGAAATAAATCCACTTGCTGTTTTTCTCTCATGGGAGTAAAGTCCTGGGCTAATAAATTTCCAAAACTGATAAATAATATAAGGAAATGAGACGACAAACCCGAGGGTTATCGAGGTCCAAATGTGTGCTGAAAACTGCCCAGCCATCGTACGACTTTGGATTCGAAAAGGTAATTCGCTGATACAAAACCCATCGTCAAACCCCAATAGATTGGACGCTTGACAAAGGAGTCGATAGGTGAGGAAATCGGTTTTTTTAGGTCCAAAAAGCAAAACATCAAAGACAAAATCTTTTGCTGAAAAAGCAGCGAGAGCTGCAATCAGAATGGCAGTGATTGAGCGTAGAAGATGCCATCGTAAATCTTCGAGATGTTCTAAAAAAGACATTTCTTTATCAGCCATCAGCTAATTCCTTCATTTAAGATTTTGTGCAGGTGTACAATACCAATAAATTCATCATTTTTCATGACCAACAATTGGCTGATGTTATTCTTTTGCATTGTATTTAATGCCTCAGAAGCGAGGATGTCAGTTTCAATCGTCTTGGGGTTAGGGTTCATAATATCTTTCGCTCGAATCGAACTCAGATCAGATGTTTTTTCTAAAACCCTTCGTATGTCTCCATCTGTAATGATTCCACAAACTTTATCATTTTCCAATACAGCTGTTGCTCCAACAAGCTTTTCTCCAATTTCGATGATGACATCTGTTAAAGATGAATTTGGCCGAACAGCTGGAATGTTTTTGCTATCAACAAGTGTTTTAACTTTTAGGTACAATGCTTTACCAATCGAGCCGCCGGGGTGAAATTGGGCAAAATTATTTTTGTCAAACCCACGCATTTCAAGCAAACAAATCGCAATTGCATCTCCCATAACAAGTTGGGCTGTGGTGCTGGTCGTTGGTGCCAGATTATTTGGACATGCTTCTTTTTGGATGGCAATTGACAACACATAATTTGATTCTTGTGCTAGAAAAGAAGAAGGATTTCCCGTCATGCCAATGATGCTGTTGCCCATGGCTTTGACTAGGGGGACCAAAGCCTTGATTTCTGGTGTGTCCCCACTTTTTGAGATAAATAGAACAATATCCTCTTTTGCGACTGTACCCAGATCACCATGAATGGCATCGGCAGCATGCATAAAAATCGATCGAGTGCCTGTAGAGTTTAATGTAGCTGTGATTTTCATTCCAATCAACGCACTTTTACCTATCCCGGTTATCACAAGGCGCGAGTTGGATTTGAAAATCAAGTCAATCACCTTCACAAAATCTTCATTAAGTTGGTCTTGAAGTGCAGCGATGGCATTGCTTTGGTTGGTGAAACAGTCTTTAGCAGTGTTTAGAATGTCGATTTTTTTATCCAATAGTAAAAGATTCAGCTTGGTTTGAAAATTATGACGTATATTTAGTAGGCAAATGTACAAAATCGACTTTATAGGTTAATATGAGTGCCAGAGATTATGAGCTTGCGTCTTCATTAAAGCGCTTTTTTGGATTCTCCAATTTCCGTGGTCTTCAAGAAGAAGTGATCGAAACCCTACTTTCAGGGAAAGATACCTTCGTTATAATGCCAACTGGTGGAGGTAAATCGTTATGTTATCAATTACCAGCACTTTTACTAGATGGAACAGCCATTGTAGTCTCTCCACTTATTGCTTTGATGAAAAATCAAGTTGATGCCATTCGTGGCATCTCCAAACAAGATGGTGTTGCACATGTGCTAAATTCTTCATTGACCAAAGGACAAGTCCAAGTTGTGAAGGATGATATCTTAAATGGCGTTACAAAATTGTTGTATGTCGCACCAGAGTCACTGACAAAGCAGAACTATGTTGACTTTTTACGCTCTGTTCCCATTAGCTTTATGGCAGTCGATGAAGCGCATTGTATTTCAGAATGGGGTCATGACTTTAGGCCGGAGTACCGAAATCTTAGAGAGATTTTGGATCGTATTGATGAAAAGATTCCTGTGATTGGACTGACTGCCACTGCGACCCCAAAGGTTCAAGAAGACATATTAAAAAACCTTGGTATTACAGATGCCGTTACCTTTAAAGCATCTTTTAATCGACCAAACCTTTTTTATGAGGTGCTTCCCAAAACAGATCAGGTTGATCGTGACATCACATCATTCATCAAAAAGAATGACGGTAAGTCTGGAATCGTTTATTGCTTATCTCGAAAACGAGTTGAAGAGTTAGCACAAATTTTGGTTGTCAATGGTATAAAAGCAGTTCCTTATCATGCTGGTTTAGACAATAAACAGCGCGTGAAGAATCAAGATATGTTCCTGATGGAAGATGTAGATGTTGTTGTTGCCACAATTGCTTTTGGCATGGGAATCGATAAGCCAGACGTACGTTTTGTCATCCACCACGATATCCCAAAAAGTATTGAAAGTTACTATCAAGAGACAGGCCGTGCTGGACGAGATGGTGGCGAGGGCCATTGCTTAGCTTTTTATGCCTATAAAGACATTGAGAAATTAGAAAAGTTTATGTCGGGAAAACCAATTGCAGAGCAGGAAATTGGCTTCGCTCTACTGCACGAGATGGTTGCTTACGCCGAAACCTCGATGTCTAGACGCAAGTTTATCCTACACTATTTTGGGGAAGAATTTGACGGTGTGAATGGGCCAGGTGCTGACATGGACGATAATGCAAGGAATCCAAAGCCTAAAAAAGAAGCGCAAAAGCAAGTCGAATTGCTATTGAAAGTCATTCTAGACACAGCACAACAATATCGTTTCAATGAGATTGTCAACATACTTGTTGGGGTTAAAAATGCTCTTTTGGTGACTCGTCAGGTGGTTGAAAAAAATTTTTTTGGGATTGGTTCACATGAGACCTTATCCTATTGGCGAGCACTTGTCCGACAACTTCTTGTTGCTGGACTGCTAAAGAAGGAAATTGAAACCTATGGTGTTATCAAATTGACAGCCAAAGGGGAAGCGTTTCTTGCATCGCCGTACTCATTTTTCATGACTGAAAATCATGAATACGATCAAACACAATCTACCACTTCAACTAATGGGAGTGGAACTGCAGTTTTTGATAAAAAATTGCATGAATTGCTGATGAAAGAGAGAAAAAGAGTTGCAGAGCTATCAGGTGTTCCGCCCTATGCTGTTTTTCAAGAAACATCAATAGAAGATATGCTTTTGAAGTATCCAATCACTTTGGATGAACTCAAAAACATTCATGGAGTTGGAGAGGGAAAGGCAATGAAATTTGGGAATTCTTTTGTCAAACTCATTGAAAAATATTGTACCGACAATGATGTTCTTCGACCCCAAGACATTATAATCAAAAGCACAGGTGCTAACTCTGCCCTCAAATTATACATCATTCAAAGTGTTGATCGAAAATTACCACTTGAAGATATTGCCAATGCTAAGGGAAAGGACAGGACAGCCTTTATAAAAGAACTCGAAACCATTGTATTTTCTGGAACAAAACTCGATATCAGTTATGAGATAGATTCGCTTTTTGACGAGGATCAACAAGATGAGTTGCAAGAATATTTTATGGAAGCTGAAAACGATGATATTCAAGAAGCTTTTGAAGAGTTTGATGGTGATTTTGAAGAAGATGACCTTCGTTTGTATCGAATAAAATTTATTAGCGAAGTCGCCAATTAACCTCTTTTCTTTTTCTCTATATTTGCCAACTAATAAATTGACATGACAAACGGAATTTACGCATCAATTCACACGCAAAAAGGCATAATTATTATTCAACTTCATTACAAAGAAACACCTGCTACTGTAGGCAATTTTGTAGGTCTGGCAGAGGGGACTCTGCCCAACGACGTGAAGACAGACGGCACACCCTATTACGATGGATTAAATTTTCATCGAGTGATCCCTGATTTTATGATCCAAGGAGGATGTCCACAGGGAAGTGGAGTTGGGGGACCTGGTTATCAGTTTGATGATGAAATCAATGCCAATTTACGACATGATAAGCCAGGTATACTGTCGATGGCCAACTCTGGTCCCGGAACTAATGGAAGTCAATTTTTTATCACACATGTATCTACCCCATGGCTTAATGGAAAACACACTGTTTTTGGTGCTGTAATTGAGGGTCAATCCGTTGTTGACTCTATCGATCAAGAAGATTCGATTGATAAAATAGAGATTAAACGCGTTGGGAAAGATGCAAAGAATTGGGATGCTGTTGCAGCCTTTCAAAAGTTCAACGAATTGGCGCATAAACGCATAGAAGAGCAAAAGGAAAAACAAGCAAAAGAGCTTCAAAAAATCACAAAGGGTTTTTCACAAACAGAGAGTGGTTTGCATTATAAAATTGTACAAGAGGGGGCAGGAGAGCAAGCTTCTGCAGGCAAAAAAGTTTCTGTTCATTACAAAGGCGAACTTCTCGACGGCACTGTATTCGATTCATCTTACAAGAGACAGCAACCAATCGATTTTGTCCTAGGTCAAGGACAGGTCATTACTGGTTGGGACGAAGGTGTTTCTTTACTTAAAGTTGGGGATAAGGCTCGTTTTCTGATCCCATCAGATTTGGCGTATGGGTCTAGAGGTGCTGGTGGTGTAATTCCCCCAGACGCAGCTTTAATATTTGATGTTGAACTGGTAGCAGTAAGCTAGCTCTTCCACTTGATGTTACAGCCAATGCTTGGCTTTTGCAGTCTAGAAATTTCCTTTTGATTAGTCATTGCGTCAAGTGCCGATCGAATGTCTTTTCCAGTGACTGGAATTCCGTTTTCAGGTCGAGAATCATCCAACTGACCACGATAAACCAATGCTTTACTACTGTCAAAGATGTAAAAATCAGGTGTACAAGCAGCATCATATGCACGTGCAACCTCCTGACTTTCATCAAAGAGATAAGGGAAAGGAAAGTTCTTTTCGGCCGCAACTTCTGTCATTAATTCAGGTGCATCATCAGGATAATTTTCAACATCATTGCTCGAAATCGCTACAAAAGCAAAGCCTTTATCTTGATAATCGTTTGCAAGGTCGGTGATGCCTGTAAAGATATGTTTTACAAATGGACAGTGATTGCAGATAAACATCACTACTGTTCCTTCTTTCCCATGGATTTGATCGAGAGATAGAGTTAGCCCACTTACTGTATCTAGCAGTTCAAAAGAAGGCGACTTTGTGCCCAAAGGCAACATATTAGAATGTGTTCGTGCCATATTTTTTTACAAAAATACAAATATCATTCGTCCTTGTCTGTTCTTCAAGAATTTATTGAGTGCTTGGTTTCATCCCTTTCGTCTATCGTGCGAATATAGTCTTTGATGTGTGCTTAAAATTCATGAAGTGATTCTTCATTGATATGGATGATTTCACAAAAAAAATTTGGTTGTTCTAGGTAGAATTTTTATTGCGAATGCTTTAGATCAGCTTGAGGTAATGATCTCCACAAATGTTTTCAAATACATCAAAAATAAGTTTTGTGGCAGCACTTAAATCGGCGGGATATCAGACTATGATGTTTTTTAACAGCAATCTTAGTAATCTTTGGGATTGTGATTTTATGAATTAAGGAATTTTATTGGCAATAACAAGCTATTTGAGTTGCTTTTTACACAACTCTGAATAATATCCTGGCTTGTTTACCAGTGATTCATGCTTACCAAATTGGGTCACACGACCTTGGTCCATGACCAGAATGTAGTCTGCATTTTTGGCTGAAGATACTCGATGACAAACAACGATGGTTGTCGATTGGAATGACATCGATCTGAGGTGTTGTAAAATGGTCTCTTCAGTTTGGGTGTCCACTGCTGAAAAAGAATCATCAAATAGCAAAATTTGAGGTTGCTTGACCAAAGCCCTCGCAATAGACATACGCTGCTTTTGCCCACCAGAAAGTGATACGCCTCTCTCTCCAATAACAGTTTGATAGCCGTCAGTAAAATTCAAAATGCTGTTGTGAACAGCAGCTTGTTTGGTTGCGTTTTCGATCTCATCTTTTGTTGCTTCAGCATTTCCAAATCGGATGTTGTTTTCAAGGCTGTCTGAAAAAAGAAATGCCTCTTGTGGTACAGAACCAATATGATTTCTCAAATCATTGAGATTGAGTTTACGGACATCAATGCCACCAATTTTGACAATACCAGAACTAACGTCATACATTCTTGTGATCAGCTGTAAAAGTGTTGATTTTCCACAACCTGTTCGACCCAAAATTGCTAGTGTTTTTCCTGATTCTAATGTAAAGTTTACTTCTTTCAAAACTTCCTCTCGACCCTCATAATAAGAAAAAGATACATCCTCAAATGTGATGCTGAAGGACTGAAGTTTCTGACCATCTTTCGGACTGACAATCTCTGGCTCTTGTCCCAAAAACTCATTGATTCGGTTTTGAGAAGCCTCAGCTTGTTGAACAATCGATGTAACCCAACCTACAGTAGCAACAGGCCATGTGAGCATGTTTATATAAATGATAAACTCAGCTAATGTTCCCAATTCAATCTGCCCATTGATAAATTGACTCCCTCCAATAAATATGACCAAAACATTGGATAAGCCAATCAACAGTATCATCAAGGGGAAAAACCATGCCTGTACTTGAACCAGGTGCATGTTTTTGGACATACTCCCCAATGCCAAAGCCCCCATTTTATTATTAGCGGTAGGTTCAATCGCATTGGCTTTGATGATTCCAATACCACTGAACATCTCCTGAGTGAAAGCAGAAAGCTTGGAGAGATATTGTTGCACAATAGTGCTGCGCTTGTGAATCGATCGGCTCAACTGATAGATGGCAATCGACAGAAAAGGGAGTGGTGCCAACGCATACATCGAAAGGGTAGGCGCAACACTGACCATGTATGAGATGACAATTACAAATAGTGCAACTGTGTTGATGCTGTACATCAGTGCGGGGCCAAAATACATGCGCACCTTCGACACATCTTCGCTAATTCGATTCATCAAATCACCAGTACGGTTGTTTTTGTAAAAGTTTATACTCAAGCGTTGATAGTGTTGATAAATTTCATTTTTAAGATCAAACTCTATAAATCGTGATACATTGATAATGGTTTGACGCATTGTGAAGGTAAATAATCCTGATAACAGTGCTGCTCCTACAATAAGGGCTATGTTTTGAATTAAGATACTTTTGGTTTGTTCAAAATTAGCTGAAGGGTCGCTGAGGTACCGATTGACTTCAGTGATTGAATCACCAACCAAACTCGGCGCAACGACTGCAAATACCTTGGCAGCGATTGTAAAAAACAATCCGAGTACAAGACGGATCCTGTACCTGTAGAGATACTTATTGAGATATTGAAGTGCGCGCAATTTTTTGAAATTCTGTTTTTCAAAGATAGTGTGCAAGATTTAATTATCATGCCTTAACATCAAACCATTAATAAGTGTATTTTTGTTGCGGATTATGAAATCTTTGACATGCTGACCAGACGACATTTGCGAGTGAAAGTAATGCAACAGCTTTATGCAAATACCATGCGCCAACCTTTTGACCTTGAGGTAGCGCAAAAACAATTGCAGAGTAGTAATGAAGGTTTCTTTGAATTGTATCTGTTTTTACTCAACATGTTTATCGAGGTTCAGTCCTGTGGTCATTCGCTTCACAAACTTGTCAAAAAGCAATATCTAGAAGCAAATTCCAATCAGCTCAATCCAAAATTCTTTTCCAATCTCGCCATAACAAAAATCACTAGTAGCGAGACTCTAAAAAAATATACTAATCAACTAAAGATAACCCATTGGCAAAATCATGATGAGTATGTTCGCCTGATTTGGGATCACATTGCTGCCAGTGACGCTTATGCAGCATATCTGGCTGAAGGCCAATCAAGTTTTTCCTCTGATAAAAATGCACTCATTACACTTTTTACAGATGTTATTGCACCTTATGACAGATTGCATGAACTGATTGAAGAAATCAAACCGTCATGGGTTGATGACTTTCCACTGGTCAATACAATCTTACGAAATACGCTGATTCATATGCATGAAGACAGTGATCCGAAACAGCTGATTTTGACCTCTGTTTATAAAGATGATGATGATCGAAAATTTGCAGTGGAACTACTCGAATCGGTGGTTGTACACGATGAAGAGCTTGCAGCTCATCTCGTAGGGCGCACGCCCAATTGGGAAAAAGATCGAATTGCTGTATTAGACATGATTCTGCTCAAGCTCGCTATCGCTGAGTTTTTGTATTTTCCATCGATCCCTTCCAAAGTAACCATCAATGAGTATTTGGAGATTGCCAAAGAATATGCAACACCAAAAAGCAGTACTTTTATCAATGGGATTTTGGATGTGATTTCCAAAGAGATAAAGCACAAAAGTATGTCTGACAAATAGTATTCAGAATCAATAGAAATGTGTAACTTTGTATAAAATTAGACGCATGAAATACATACATATACTTATAGCCCTCGCAGTTGTAACATCTTGTTCGACTGATCCATCAAAAAAAGCAAAGGAAAGCAAAGCTGAAACTACTGAAGCAACAACACCAACAGCTGATGGTCCAGTGGTGACATTTGATAAACTGTCGCATGACTTTGGTACAATCAACGAAGGCGATGTTGTAGAAACTGTATTTACACTTACAAATACTGGTACTTCAGATTTGATTATTCTTAATGCTCGTGGAAGTTGTGGATGTACAGTACCTGAATACCCAAAAAATCAACCCATTGCACCAGGGGCTAGTGCTGAAGTGACTGTTAAGTTTGATTCGAACAACAAGCCCAATGCAAACAATCGATCTGTGACTTTCACGACCAATACTGAAAAGGGTAGAGAAGTTGTTCAGATTAGAACATTTGTAACTCCTGACCCTTTGAAAGAGCAACAAAGAGAAGCCCGTCGTCAAGCGATGCAAGACAATCAATAATTTCTTAAGCAATAACTATGGAAGGCGCATTTGCTGGTCAACTCCCTTTCTTACTAATGATGTTTGGAATCATATTTTTCTTTATGATTCTCCCTCAACAGCGCAGAGCTAAAAAAGAGAAAAACTTTAAAAACAGGATGAAAAAGGGTGATCGAGTCATCACAAAATTTGGTGTCCATGGCAAAATTGTTGAAGTCAATGACTTAAACGATTCGTGTGTGGTGGAAACAATGGCTGGAAAATTGAAAATGGAACGGAGTTTTATTTCCATGGAGCTTAGCCAGAAGCTATCTCCGCCCTCCAAAAAATAATCAAAAAAGCGCCTCTGGCGCTTTTTTTGTGAACAAACAAATGTATAAAAAACTCATACGTCCCATTTTGTTTTTGTTTGATGCTGAGAAGGTTCATCACTTCTCTTTTGCGTCAATCCGACTGACTCATAAAATCCCTTTTGTTGCGAGCATCATTCGTTATTTATATACTGTGAAACACCCAAAGTTGGAGCGTGAAGTGTTTGGTATTCGCTTTCCAAATCCAATAGGTCTTGCTGCTGGTTTTGACAAGGATGCCAAATTGTTCCTAGAACTTTCCAATTTCGGATTTGGATTTATCGAGATTGGCACGCTAACGCCAAAGCCTCAAGATGGGAACCCCAAAAAGCGTCTGTTTCGTTTACAAGCAGACCAAGGGATTATCAATCGTATGGGCTTTAACAATCAGGGCGTTGAAGCAGCAATTAAGAGACTCAAGAGAAATAAAAATGTAGTCATTGGTGGCAACATTGGAAAAAACAAATTCACTCCAAATGACCAAGCTACAGATGACTACTTAATTTGCTTCGATGCATTGTTTGCTTATGTGGATTATTTTGCAGTCAATGTCAGTTCGCCCAATACACTTAACCTGCGTGATCTGCAAGAAAAAAAGCCACTGACGGCTCTGTTGAAAGCCCTACAAATTGAAAATCATAAAAGAGAAAATCCTAAGCCTATATTGTTAAAAATCGCACCTGACTTGACAGAAACACAGCTGTTAGATATTATAGACATTGTAGCAGACACCAAGATTGATGGCGTTATTGCGACCAACACTACAATTGCTAGAGATGGACTGCAATCCAACGCTGAGATTACAAAAGAAACTGGCGGCTTGAGTGGAAAACCACTACGCAACAGAAGCACTGAAGTCATTCGATTTTTGCACACAAAAAGCAAAAACAGCTTTCCAATCATAGGAGTAGGGGGGATACATACTCCTCAAGACGCCATAGAAAAATTGGAGGCTGGCGCATCACTACTTCAAGTTTACACAGGCTTTGTGTATGAAGGTCCAGCTATGGTCAAACGTATTCTCAACCGTTTGTAAATTTTCAATATAATTTTATTAATATTAACCCTAATCTTATGCACTATGAATCTTTTATTTTTAACAATTTTGGCATCGCAATTGCCCTACTTTTCAATATCATCTATAAATTCATAATCCAATCGCTATATATTTTTAACGATTTTGGTTCTTTTCTAGGAAGTATAGCAGTTGATCCAGCTCAATTCTAAATTATTCCAAGTTTGGTTGGCTCTGCGATATTCACCTTAATTGTACTTTGTACATTGTAGATCTAAGTCATCTTCTAATCCCAACCCGTGCTTTTGTGTGTTCTACTATAAAAATTAGATCAATTTTTGTAAGTTCACATTTCTAAACGAACAAAAATGTTATTTCAAAAATTATGCAAGAACACACAATTGCTTGTTGCATGTCTAATCGTCACCTCCTGCACAACAAAAACAGGAGTCAAAAACCCTTTGTTACAACAGTGGACAGGTCCATATGGTGGATTGCCTGCTTTTGACCAAATTGATATTGGCGATGTGCAAGACGCCATGGTTACTGCCATGAATATGAGTTTGGCCGAAATCGAAATAATCGCCAACAACCCTGATGAACCAACTTTTGAAAATACCATTGAAGAAATGGAACGATCGGGCGCTGCACTAGATCGTGCCTTTAGTTATTATGGAATTTTGAGGAGTAATATCTCTACCCCTGAGTTTAGAGAAATTGATGTTGGATTAGCTCCTCAATTTGCAAATTACTCTGCCAAAATCACACAAAACCAACGCCTATTTTCACGACTTCAAATAATTTATCAGCGTTCGCAAGAAACGCCGTTCGAGGATGATCAGCAGCGTGTTGTTGAGTTGATTTATAAAGGCTTTGAAATGAATGGTGCTGCTATGGACTCAATATCAAAAGTACGCTATGCTAATATTAATCGGGAGTTGTCATCACTATACACCACTTTTTCAAACAATGTCCTTCATGATGAGGAAAACTACAATACCTATTTAACAGAAGACCAGTTGGATGGACTTTCAGATGGGTATATCAAATCAGCTGCTCGTATTGCAACTGCAAAAGGACAAGAGGGTAAGTATGCAATTACCAACACACGATCATCAATGGATCCGTTTTTGACATTTTCGACAAATCGTGAGCTCCGAAAAACTGTTTGGACCAATTACTATTCACGTGGTGACAACAATGATGAGTATGATAACAAGGACATTATTGCCAAAATTCTTGAGCTTCGCAGAGAACGCGTTGAACTGTTGGGTTACCCAGACTATCCCACGTGGCGTTTGCAAAATCGTATGGCCAAAAATCCAGCCAATGCGCTAAAGCTGATGGAAACTGTATGGCCAGCAGCCATTGCTCGTGTTGATGAGGAGGTAGCCGATATGCAAGCCATCGCAGACCAAAATGGTGATGGAATTACTATTGAGCCTTGGGATTATCGTTTTTATGCAGAAAAGGTGCGTCGAGTAAAATATGACCTTGACTCTGAAGAGGTTAAGCAATACTTGCAGTTGGACAAGCTCACAGATGCCATGCATTATGTTGCTGGGCGATTGTTTAACTACGAATTTAATCCAGTTCCAGAGGGTAGTGTTCCTGTTTTTCATAAGGATGTAAAAGTTTGGGATGTGACAGACAAAACGACTGGCAACCACATCGGATTGTGGTATCTTGACCCTTATGCACGAGATGGCAAACGATCTGGTGCTTGGGCAACAACCTATAGAAGCCATACTACTTTTGATGGTAAAACCAATGTTTTGGCTTCTAACAACTCCAATTTTGTCAAGCCTGCACCTGGTGAACCATTGTTGGTTTCATGGGATGATGCAATAACCTTCTTTCATGAATTTGGACATGCGCTTCATTTCTTTTCGTCTGAAGTGCGCTATCCAACACTCAATGGAGGTGTTCGTGATTATACCGAGTTTCAATCACAACTCCTCGAGCGCTGGCTTTCAACCGACGAGGTAATTGAAAACTATTTGGTTCACGCCAAGACGGGCGAACCCATCCCAGATGCATTGGTTAATAAGATTAAAAATGCAGCCACATTCAATCAAGGCTTCGCCACAACTGAATACCTAGCATCTGCGCTAATCGACATGAAAATTCACTTGGCAGATCCAATGGGAATGGATGTTGGTTCGTTTGAAAAAGAAACCCTAGCTGAGTTAAAAATGCCAAAAGAGTTACCCATGCGTCACAGAACGCCACACTTTGGTCATGTGTTTTCTGGAGAAGGATATGCCACTGCCTATTATGGTTACATGTGGGCTGATGTGCTAACAGCAGATGCCTCAGAAGCTTTTGCCCAAGCACCAGATGGGTATTATGATAAAGAGTTATCTGACAAATTGGTCAAATATCTTTTCGCACCTCGCAATTCTATTGACCCTAACGAAGCCTTTCGCTTGTTCAGAGGTCGGGATGCGAACGTGAACGCTCTCTTACGCGCACGTGGTTTTCCAACAAAGTAAAATGAGTTTGCGTGCTTGATATCGGACTCATTTCAACGATTGGCTTTATCCATTTGGTTGCTTTGATTAGCCCAGGACCTGATTTTGTAGTCGCTTGTCGGAACACTTTATTGTATTCACGGGCGGTTGGTTTTTACACAGCAATTGGCTTTGGACTTGGAATTATGGTGCATATCAGTTATGCTGTTTTTGGACTGTCTTGGTTGATTACCAATCATGCCTTTATCTTTGCTATCATTCAGTATATGGGGGCAGCTTATTTAATTTATATAGGTGTTCAATCGGTTCGTGATTTTGAAAGTAAGTTTGATTCAAACACAACAGCATCCTTACATTCGATTGCAGCAGTCAAAGCAGTCCGCATTGGTTTTATCACCAATTTACTCAATCCCAAAGCTACTCTCTTTTTTCTGAGTTTGTTTTCGAGCATGCTAACCCCAGCTGTAAGTAATGCCAGTTTGATTGTTCTATCCATATTACTGGTGGGTTCTACAATGCTATGGTTTTCAATCGTTGCTCTGTTGATCTCACACCCTCGTTTTACTGCAGTTTTAAAGCGTTATGAGAAAACAGTTCAGCAGTTTTTTGGATTGCTGCTGATAGGGATTGGGGGTTATATTGTGGTTTCTTCTTTAATTGAAATGTAGTAAGGAGTGCTAATTAGTGATACTTTGATATAATTGATTTTTTAATTATGTAAATTCGAGCGTTAAACTACAAACATGATCAATTCCCTTTATGAATTTCAACTCGCAACAAAACAGGCTGTAGAAAACCCTGAATCGTTTTGGAATGACATTGCCAACGAGTTTCAATGGAAATCGCCTTGGAAACAAACCTTTGTTTATGACTTTTTAACTCCTGAAATCAAATGGTTTGTAGGGGGGAAGTTGAACATTACAGAAAACTGTTTGGATCGTCATTTGACGACTCAACCAAACAAGACTGCCATCCTTTTTGAACCTAATGACCCAACAGAAAAGGCACAACACATTACATATGAAGATCTACACAGCAGGGTTTGTCAAACTGCCAATATGCTCAAAGCAAATGGCGCCAAAAAGGGAGATCGTATTTGCATATATATGCCTATGATTCCCGAATTGGCCATTGCTGTTTTGGCTTGTGCTAGGATCGGAGCCATTCACTCAGTTGTGTTTGCTGGCTTTTCGGCGACTGCCCTCGCAGCGCGTATCAACGATGCCTCGTGTACGATGCTCCTCACAGCAGATGGTGGTTTTCGTGGCACAAAAACAATTGGCTTAAAAGATATTTCGGATGAAGCTTTGCAATCTTGCAAATCTGTCGAAAGCTGTATTGTGTTTCGACGCACAAACAAAGAAGTGAATTGGAACCCAATCGATAGATGGTGGCATGAAGAGATAGAGAAAGTTGATGACCATTGCCCTGTTGAGGTCATGGACAGTGAAGACCCTTTGTTTATTCTTTACACCTCTGGCTCAACTGGCAAACCCAAAGGAATGGTACACAGTTGCGGGGGATATATGGTTTATACAGCTTATACGTTTCGAAATGTTTTTCAGTATAAAACCAATGACGTGTACTGGTGTACTGCTGACATCGGTTGGATCACAGGCCACTCTTATATTGTCTATGGACCACTAGCCAATGGTGCAACGACAGTTATGTTTGAGGGGGTTCCTTCCTATCCTAATTTTGATCGGTTTTGGGAGGTTTGTGCCAAGCATAAGATCACCCATTTTTATACTGCGCCTACAGCTATACGTGCTTTGCAAAAACACCCCACAACACTCATCGACAAGCATGACCTATCGTCATTAAAGGTCTTGGGTTCTGTTGGAGAGCCTATCAATGCAGAGGCATGGCACTGGTATGATGCGCATGTCGGAAAACACAACTGCCCTATTGTTGATACTTGGTGGCAAACTGAGACAGGTGGGATATTGATTACCTCCTTGGCTGGCGTAACGCCACAAAAACCAACCTTTGCAACCTTGCCCATGCCTGGTATTCAGGCTGTATTACTCAACAATGAGGGTAATGAAATTGAAGGGGAAGGAGAAGGAATTCTAGTCATCAAACACCCTTGGCCATCAATTGCTCGTACCATTTGGGGCGATCACGAACGATACAAAAATGTGTATTTCAGCGACTATCCTGGGTATTATTTCCCTGGTGATGGAGCCTTGCGCGATGCTAAAGGAAATTTTCGCATCACTGGACGAGTGGATGACGTCGTTATCGTTTCTGGTCATAACCTAGGTACTGCGCCGATTGAAAATGCAATCAATCAACATGCAGAGGTCGTTGAAAGTGCAGTCGTTGGCTATCCGCATGATATCAAAGGGAATGCCTTGTGCGCTTATGTTATTGTAAAAGATATTTCGATTGACAAAACCTTGATCGAAAAAGAAATTCGAGAGGAGGTTGCCAAAACGATTGGACCCATTGCAAAACCAGATCAGATATTGGTTGTTAGTGGACTTCCCAAAACAAGAAGTGGAAAAATTATGCGTCGGATATTGCGCAAGCTCGCCGCTGGAGATGACAACAACTTAGGGGATATTTCAACCTTATTGAATCCCGAATCCGTGGATGAAATTAGGCGTCAAAATAGCTAAAGGTCTCTCCGTTTTTTATCGTTTGAATACTCTCAAAAATCAAACGAATTACATTTTCTACGTCATCCTTGTGTACAGTCTCAACAGTGGTGTGCATATAACGCAACGGCAGAGAAATCAAAGCTGAGGGCACCCCACCATTGCTATAAGCAAAGGCATCGGTATCGGTTCCTGTATAACGCGAAGATGCATGACGTTGGAACGGAATTTTATTGCTCTCGGCGGTATCGATAATTCGATCGCGAAGTTTCTGTTGAATGGCAGGTGCATATGAAATCACAGGTCCTTTACCAATCACATTATCACCCTGTTTCTTTTTGTCAATCATGGGGGTGGAGGTATCATGACAAACATCGGTGACTATGGCAACATCAGGCTCGATGCGTTGTGTGATCATTTCAGCGCCACGCAATCCAATTTCTTCTTGCACAGAATTTGTGATATAAAGACCAAATGGAAGTTTCACTTTATTCTCATGCAACAGTCGTGCGACTTCAGCAATCATAAACCCTCCTATGCGATTGTCTAGGGCACGACATACAAACTTATCTTTATTAAGAATATGAAAAGCATCTGGATAGGTAATTACACATCCAACATGAACACCCATTTTCTCGACTTCTTTTTTGTCTTTTGCTCCAATATCGATCGTTATATTTTCAAGCTTTGGGGTATCTTCTTTACCAGTAATTCGGGTATGGATTGCTGGCCAGCCAAATACGCCTTCCACGATGCCCTTTTTAGTATGGATATTCACCCACTTTGAGGGAGCAATCATATGATCTGAACCTCCATTGCGAATCACGTGAATCAGTCCATTCTCAGTGATATAATTTACATACCACGAAATTTCATCTGAATGTGCTTCGATGACAACCTTGAAAGCTGCATCCGGGTTGATCACACCAACTGCGGTTCCATAGGTATCCGTGATAAAGGTATTTACATAAGGTTTTAGGTAATCCATCCAAATTTTTTGGCCTTCCCATTCATAACCAGTAGGAGAGGGATTATTTAGATAGGTTTCCAAAAAGTTCATAGACTTTTTATTCAGCACATTCGTTTTTTTCATGGAAAATAAATTTTGCGTAAAAATACAATTTTAAAGGTTGCAAACCAGCATTGTTTATATGCATTGTTTACTTTTGATGAATGAAGTGGATTTGGTTATTCGTGATGATGTATATCTCGTCATCTCATGCACAAACAGACTCAGTACCCATGGTTATTTTACCAGGTGAAAAAAACCCACAACCCTCGATTGGACTTGATGAGGTTGTTGTGTATCAGCCAGTTCAATTAAAATCTTATGAAGAAATGAAAAAATACATGCTTCTTCGTCGTCGTACACTAAAAGTGTACCCTTATGCAGAGATGGCATCTAAACGGTTTAGGACATTAAAACAGCGGTTGGAGCGTATGGACAATCGTCGTAAAAAGAAGCGATATGCCAAATTGATTGAGAAATATCTTGAGGGTGAGTTTAAAGAAGAGTTAAAAAAACTTACACGAGCAGAGGGTCAGATCCTGGTAAAATTGATTCACAGAGAAACAAGAATTACCACACACGCACTGGTAAAGACTTACAGAAACGGATTTCGTGCAGCCACATATCAGTTCACTGCCAAGTTATTTGACATTGATTTAAAGTCAGAATTCGACCCAACCGAAGTAGAGGAAGATTTGTGGATAGAGGATATTTTGTTTCGCAGTGGCTTGACAAGTGCCTATTTTGAAGAAATTTCTTCGCAGAAATAATCTTTGTTCTGTACTTGTAATCAATATTTTAAATAAATTATTTAAATGATTTTTTTGGATACAGTTAAATTTTTACATTAAAAATGTGGCGGCTGTCAAAAGAGATCTATGTTTGCAGCCGCAAATTGCACAACCATTCGGTTAATAACATTTAAAAAAAAAGTTTTTAAATGCTTGTGAGAATAGAAAAAGAGCGTAAATTTGCAACCGCTTACAGAAAAGAAAAGCTAAATTATTTTAAAAGTTCATTGACTTATTGAGAATGACAGCGCGTATTGAGCTAGCTTACTAGCTCAAACGAAATGAAGTAGAACCATCATGAGATCTCGAATCAATTTGGTTGTCAACATTATTAAAAATTGACAATGAAGAGTTTGATCCTGGCTCAGGATGAACGCTAGCGGCAGGCCTAACACATGCAAGTCGAGGGGTAACAGGGAAAAGCTTGCTTTTTCGCTGACGACCGGCGCACGGGTGCGTAACGCGTATGCAACCTACCTTTTACAGGAGTATAGCCCAGAGAAATTTGGATTAATCCTCCATAATATCTTTTTCATGCATATGATAAAGATTAAAGCTTCGGTGGTAAAAGATGGGCATGCGTTTTATTAGCTAGTAGGTGAGGTAACGGCTCACCTAGGCCACGATAAATAGGGGCCCTGAGAGGGGGATCCCCCACACTGGTACTGAGACACGGACCAGACTCCTACGGGAGGCAGCAGTGAGGAATATTGGACAATGGACGAAAGTCTGATCCAGCCATGCCGCGTGCAGGATGACGGCCCTATGGGTTGTAAACTGCTTTTATACAGGAAGAAACACTCCCACGTGTGGGGGCTTGACGGTACTGTACGAATAAGGATCGGCTAACTCCGTGCCAGCAGCCGCGGTAATACGGAGGATCCAAGCGTTATCCGGAATTATTGGGTTTAAAGGGTCCGCAGGCGGTCTATTAAGTCAGAGGTGAAATCTTGCAGCTCAACTGTAAAATTGCCTTTGATACTGGTAGACTTGAGTCATTGTGAAGTGGTTAGAATGTGTAGTGTAGCGGTGAAATGCATAGATATTACACAGAATACCAATTGCGAAGGCAGATCACTAACAATGTACTGACGCTCATGGACGAAAGCGTGGGGAGCGAACAGGATTAGATACCCTGGTAGTCCACGCCGTAAACGATGGATACTAACTGTTCGACCTTCGGGTTGAGTGGTTAAGCGAAAGTGATAAGTATCCCACCTGGGGAGTACGCTCGCAAGAGTGAAACTCAAAGGAATTGACGGGGGCCCGCACAAGCGGTGGAGCATGTGGTTTAATTCGATGATACGCGAGGAACCTTACCAGGGCTTAAATGTAGTGGGACAGGTCTAGAGATAGACCCTTCTTCGGACTCATTACAAGGTGCTGCATGGTTGTCGTCAGCTCGTGCCGTGAGGTGTCAGGTTAAGTCCTATAACGAGCGCAACCCCTATCGTTAGTTGCCAGCGGGTAATGCCGGGAACTCTAGCGAAACTGCCGGTGCAAACCGTGAGGAAGGTGGGGATGACGTCAAATCATCACGGCCCTTACGTCCTGGGCTACACACGTGCTACAATGGTCGGTACAGAGAGCAGCCACTACGCGAGTAGGAGCGAATCTTTAAAACCGATCTCAGTTCGGATCGCAGTCTGCAACTCGACTGCGTGAAGCTGGAATCGCTAGTAATCGCATATCAGCCATGATGCGGTGAATACGTTCCCGGGCCTTGTACACACCGCCCGTCAAGCCATGGAAGCTGGGGGTACCTGAAGTCGGTGACCGAAAGGAGCTGCCTAGGGTAAAACTAGTGACTGGGGCTAAGTCGTAACAAGGTAGCCGTACCGGAAGGTGCGGCTGGAACACCTCCTTTCTAGAGAAATTTGTTTGCTTGCAAACAAATAGAAAGACGACGAAATTGACTCTTTTTTATGAAGTTCTACTTCGCTGTTATACTCAATGATTTTTGTGAGACAGTCTCGTAGCTCAGCTGGTTAGAGCGCTACACTGATAATGTAGAGGTCGGCAGTTCGAGTCTGCCCGAGACTACGATACGGAAAGTCTGGAAGCTGAAATGCTGCTCCATAAGGAACTTGTTTCAGGTTTCAACTTTTATGGGGGATTAGCTCAGCTGGCTAGAGCGCTTGATTTGCATTCAAGAGGTCATCGGTTCGACTCCGATATTCTCCACTCCTAATACTTTTTTCAAGTATTCCAAACGTTCATTGACATATTGAGTAATATACAATCAAATTTATAAGGTATAAGCACACAATCGAGCCGATTGTGGAGCTTGTACGAGCAATTAGTAACAATTTCATATATAAGAGAAATAATCGTTACAGTAGGTTAATTAAGAGCTTATGGGGAATGCCTAGGCTCACAGAGGCGATGAAGGACGTGATAAGCTGCGATAAGCTGCGGGGAATGGCACATACATTTTGATCCGCAGATTTCCGAATGGGGCAACCCAGCATGTTGAAGACATGTTACTCCGATTTATCGGAGAGCAAACTCAGGGAACTGAAACATCTAAGTACCTGAAGGAAGAGAAAACAATAGTGATTCCGTTAGTAGCGGCGAGCGAACGCGGAACAGCCCAAACCAGTGTTGTTACGGCAATACTGGGGTTGTAGGACCACGACATTTGATGCTTGATGAATTGGAATCCTCTGGAAAGTGGAACCATAGCGGGTGATAGTCCCGTACAAGTAAAGAGAGTTATCGATAGTGGTATCCTGAGTAGTGCGGGGCACGTGAAACCTTGCACGAATCTGCCGGGACCATCCGGTAAGGCTAAATACTCCTGTGAGACCGATAGTGAACTAGTACCGTGAGGGAAAGGTGAAAAGAACCCTGAATAAGGGAGTGAAATAGATCCTGAAACCATAAGCTTACAAGCGGTCGGAGCCCCCGGGTGACGGCGTGCCTTTTGCATAATGAGCCTACGAGTTACCGTTGCTGGCAAGGTTAAGCACTTAAGGTGCGGATCCGTAGCGAAAGCGAGTCTGAATAGGGCGTACAGTCAGCAGTGGTAGACGCGAAACCGTGTGATCTATCCATGGGCAGGTTGAAGCTGGGGTAACACCCTGTGGAGGACCGAACCCGTTGACGTTGAAAAGTCCTGGGATGACCTGTGGATAGGGGTGAAAGGCCAATCAAACTCGGAAATAGCTCGTACTCCCCG
>CACOXF010000001.1:0-42500 GCA_902631125.1 uncultured Bacteroidota bacterium | reverse complement strand
CAACAACTCTACCTCTTCTTGAAAATGAAAATCTTGTCCATTTACTTGAAATCGGATGTTTTTCTGCAGCCAGTTACCTTTTTGTTTCCGTTGGATTGAAAATTCAATATCATCACGAATCAACTTTTCACTTTCAATGAGGTTGGATAGAGCCCACTTTGGGTTTAGATAATCGATTACGCCAACTCCATTTGGTGCGAGTTGGGAACGAAAGGCTTTTAGGGTACGAATATTGTCATTTTGATCTTTGAAATACCCAAAACTGGTAAACAGGTTCAGCAAATGGGAAAATTGTTTATTCAGCGGTTCACGCATATCTTGCACCATAAATCGTATCTTCTCGTCAAAACCTTCTCGCTGAGCAGTTTCTTGAGCATACTGTATGTTTTTTAGTGACAAATCTATACCAGTGACTTCATAACCATGACGATGAATTTCCAACGAATGACGCCCTCGACCACAAGCAACATCTAGGATTGTTGCATCATCTTTTGGTTGTATCAAATCGATCAGTTGCGAAATAAAAGAAGCTGCCTCTTGATGGCCCCTGTGCGCATATAGACTATGATAGTAAGAGGAGTCAAACCACGAAGCAAACCATTCCTTATTATTGTGCATACGTACAAAAGTAAGTAATAGTATTCTTTTGTTAGCAACGATATTGACTACCTTTGTACTGATGAAACAGCTGCAGTTTGAAATGGTTGCCAAGACACTTTTTGGTCTCGAACAAGTGTTGGAAAATGAACTCAAATTATTGGGTGCCACTTCAGTTAAGCAGGGTATTCGGAATGTTCGTTTTACAGGAGATACTGGATTTATGTATAAAGCAAACCTCTGTTGTCGTACAGCTCTACGCATTCTGAAGCCCATTTATTTCGATCATGTTAAGTCAGCCGATGCATATTACCATAGTCTCTCTCGACTACCTTGGGAAGACTATATGACGATCGACACACGATTTTCGATACAAGTCAGTCAATCGGTACCAATGTTTCGCAACACTATGTTTGCTGCCCAACGTGCCAAAGATGCCCTTGTCGATCGCTTTCGTAAACAAGAGGGTAAACGACCCAGAGTACGAAGAGAACAACCAGATATCACATTTTTTGTGCACCTTTACCAAAAGGGTATGGAAGTATCAATAGATAGTTCTGGCGCACCACTCAATCAGCGAGGATATCGAACCGAAACCAACATCGCTCCGATCAATGAAGTATTGGCAGCTGGACTTGTCGCCCTTTCTGGATGGAAACACACAACACCCTTGTTAGACCCCATGTGTGGGAGTGGTACGCTACTCATCGAAGCAGCGATGCAGGCATGTAACATCCCCTCCCAAATCAACCGAAAAGAATTTGCTTTTGAGAAGTGGAACGACTACGATCAGGAATTGTTTGTGACGATTCGTAAGGCCATGCTCAACAGAGTAAAAGAATGTTTTGTGCCACTTGTTGGATATGACAAAGCCCACTCAGCAGTTCGCAAAGCCCTACAGAATATCGAAGCGGCTAATTTATCGGACTATGTTAGCATTCGTAGAAGAGACTTTTTTAAGACTCAAAAAGAACACCCTGATCAACATTTACACGTGCTGACTAATCCTCCTTACGGCAAACGTCTCGCAGTTGATGCCCAACTGTTTTACAAGCAAATGGGTGATAACTTTAAGCAAAACTACACCAATACTGATGTTTGGATGATTACTTCTAGTGTAGAAGGATTAAAAAGCTTTGGCTTACGAACAAAAAGAAAAATACAACTGTTTAATGGTAAACTCGATAGCCGTTTGGTACATTTTCCAATTTATTCAGGTAGTACTGATCGTCGTTAATTTTTTGCTTTTAGTTTGATTACGGATTCCTTAACAACAAGTTATATACGAATGAATAAAATTATTAATGGTCGTTTAAAATCAGAATGACAACTTTTACGATTTGCTATTCAACAAGTAATTTTCGAATAATTTTGTGTCCATCGGTTGTTGTAAGTTCTACAAAATACATGCCCCTCGACTGATTTGTAAAGTCGATTATATGGGTACTGTTTTTGATAGATTTTATATCGTAAACTAGTTTGCTATCTAAGCTAAAAATACTAATATCATTAATTTGAAAACTGTCTGCAGTATTGATGGTAAAGACATCTTTAGTAGGGTTAGGAAAGATACTAATATATTGATCAAAATCATTAGTAAAACTTAGCGAAGTTCCTTCAACTACAAAGTCATCAATAACTGCCCCCTCTTCTTGTACAAGTTCATCTGTTATGATATTAAACCGAAAGACGATATTTGTTGTAAGCATTTCTTGTGACAATGAATATTCCTTTAGTTTTAAAGTTGAGTCAACTCCATTAAATGTTTCAATATTTGTCCAGTCGACTCCTCCATTTAATGAGTAGTCGAAATGTAAATAATCGTAACCTGTTTCGAGATTATAGCCAATATAAAATTTAACTGATCCACTCTCAAGAGTAGATAAATCAAAACAAGGGGACACTAATTTAGAATTAGAATTTTCAGGATAATTGCCTGAAAGATTTGTAGCATATACATTTGTTCCAGAAATCACCTGATTTAAAGCATCACCACTAGGAATTCCTTTTTCCCAAAGGGCATCACCAACGACAATCCAGTCATCCTCAGTCGCTTCAAAAGTATAGGTTGTGTTACTTTGTCCATCGTAATTGGGAGGATTGTCGATCTCAAATTTTCTATTCATGCTGTTATTCACAACAACATTCTCATTTTGGTATGATAAATCAACTCTTAAACTATTCGTTCCAATAATAGAATGATTTTGAATGTTCAACGGAAGATTTAATACTTCACCAGCTGCTAGATTGCCTGTCCAATCGTCTAATCCTTGTGAAACATTATTTAGTGAACTTTCATAAGAGAAAGATGTAATGGGTGTAGTACCATTATTATAAACTTTTATACTGGCATTTAAAAGATTGTTGCACCTGTAGTCTGAATCAATTTGAGTGTTAATGTCTAACAAGTCCAAGTCATGGCTTGGTCGTGATACAGGTGGAATAGGTGTTTGCCAAACACCACGACCGTATGTTGAAACAGTTAAAATATTATCATTTGAATTAATTTCCATGTCAGACACTTTTACATTTGGTAGATTTTCTGAAATTGACACCCAATTGTTTAATGTATTGTCTTTATAATAAACTCCTAACAGTGTACCTAAGTATAAAGCATCATTTTCACTGTATGCCTGATGAGCCAAACTAACGTTTGCCTCTGATGGCAAGTCAGAACTTAAATTTATAAAACTAGCACCTCCATCATTTGATTGGAAAAGTTCTTGAGAGCTAATTACCCACAAAGTATTGCTGTCAGTGTTATGAACCTCTATATCTCTGATGTAATAATAATCAGTTGATAATATTAACTCAAATGTTTCCCCCCGGTCATTACTCTTGAAAACTTCATTGTAAGTAGCAGCATAAATAATATTAGTGTTATTTGGATCCATCTCTAAATGTCTCAGTAAAAATCCAAAATTATGGTTGGAGACAGAATCCCAATTATTGCCGTTTAAAATGTACAGCTGATCAAATCCAGAATAAAGTTCTCCGTTCTTTGCAAATTGAAGAGGTGTTTCCCATTGGCCTTCCACAGGGCCACTGGCTATATACATATTGCTTGTTTGGCCTCCACTTGTAGTTACAGATAGTTGAGATCCATATTGAGTAAAACCATAATAAGTATCTTCATCAAATGGATGGACGGCTGTACCCATGCCATCGCCTCCATGATAGCTGTTCCATGTTCCTTCAGAAAAGCCAAAACCACCGCAGTCTTGAAGCCCACTGGCAAGTTTCGATGAGTTTGGTTTTGAGGTAGCAACAGAGTAAATTTGAGAAATAGATAAAGTGTTGCTTAAATCTTCAAAATTCTCACCATTATTAGATGAGCGATAAATTCCTCCATCAGTGCCTGCATAAAGATCACCTTCAAAGTATCTTAAGAAATGAATATCAGCGTGTGTAAATGATGCGTTTCTTTCCCACCACTTGTTAAGCTGATTAAAATCGTTACCACCATCAATAGATTTCCATATATCTAAAACCCCAACAAAAACAATATCAGGGTCATCATCTGCTACAGTTAATGCCATATCATACCAGGATTGACCACTTTGAAAAATGTCATCATTCTCAGCAGTTTTTGTAAAATCAGATCCTGAGTTATCAGAAACGTATAGTCCTTGAAAAGAATTACGTCCCTCATATGTTCCATCTCCATTATCATAGGCGGAAAGGACATATACCTTTTCTGGGTTAGCTTTTGTGACTTCTAAAATAATGCGATTCGAGTTTTCGGGAATAGATGGGCTTATTGAAAAACTCTCACCGGCATCAATTGATTTGTAAAATCTGGAAATACCATCTTGGTCATAACCAACAGCGTAAATTGTAAGTATTTCACCGTTTAAAATATCCAAATCGCTAAGTGGTTTGAAACGAAAATCTTCGATGATTCCAGGTAATTTAATTGTCCATGAATCTCCTCCATCAGTAGATTTTTGAAGTCCATCAGTTGAGGCGACCCAAATTGTATTATTATCATAAGGGTCTATAAAAATTTCATTTGTTGTTTTGTAGTTAGTCCAATTATATTCAAGTCCAGTAGAATTCCATGATAAACCGCCATCTAAACTTTTCATCACACCAACACTATATGAGTCGCCAGCATCATCGTCACCTGTTGTAATATAAATTATGTTGTTATCAGTTGGATCGATCGCAATTCCAGAAACTCCAATTTGCGGTAAATGGTCCGTAAGTGGGGACCAATTAATACCATTATCAATAGATTTCCATAATCCTCCTGCTGGTGCACCAACATAAATTGTTTGTGAGTCAATGGGATCTTTAATTATTGTATTTAATCTTCCTTGACCACTAGTAGTAGTTGCAGTGTTAGCAACTGTAGCAGGACCAATATTAGTCCATGATGGTATTGGAATATTTGGTTGGTTTAGTTGACTGGTCAAAGATTCATTTTTCTTCTTTTTCTCCCATGCTTCCCATAATACAGCAGGAGGTGCTATGGTTCCATCTTTTTGTAGATAATCTTCCCAGTGGTTTGCCCAGCGTTTAAACGGCTTATATCCGCTTCCCTTTTTAGTAAAATCTTTATCTTTCCAATAGGCATCAAACTCATGCACAATTTCAGACAATGTAGGGGCTTTCTGTTGCTTAGAGTGTCGTACAAATCCTGGTTTGTTTTCTGTTGAAGTCACAAAACTTTTGGTGTAAGGGTTTGTAGGACTAATCACTTGTCCAAACACTAAAAATGGAAATATGGTAAGTAATAAAATTCTTTTCATAATATTTTTGTGAATATACTAAAATAAATCTGGGCGAAGTTTTTTTGTTTGCTTCAAAGCTTGGTCTTCACGCCATTGCTCTACTTTTTGTGTATTTCCAGACGTGAGTATGTCAGGAACTAGATGTCCTTTGTAATCGGCAGGGCGCGTGTATATGGGAGGGGCTAGCAAGTTGTCTTGAAAAGAATCAGAGAGTGCAGAGGTTTCGTTGCCAAGAACCCCTGGGATCAATCGAATCAGGGCATCACAAAACACAGCTGCTGCAAGTTCTCCACCAGACAAAACATAATCCCCAACAGAAATTTCATCTGTTATAAACAAATCTCTCACACGCTGATCGACCCCTTTGTAATGACCACATAAAATGATGATATTATTAAATAGCGAAAATTGATTCGCAGTTTTTTGTTTGAGTTGTTTTCCATCTGGTGTCATATAAACTACGGCATCATACTTTAGTTTTGCTTGAAGGGATTCGATGCATTTAGCGATAGGTTCAATCATCAATACCATACCAGCACCGCCACCATAAGGATAATCATCTACCTGTTTGTAGCGATTCGATGAATAATCTCTAATATTATGGACATGAACCTCAACTAGCTTTGCCTCTTGAGCACGCTTGAGTATGGATGCACCAAATGGACTCGATAAAAGTTCAGGAACAACAGAAAGTATGTCAATGCGCATTAGGCAAAATTTTAAATGGCTTGTCTAAAAACACCAGTACAGTGGATTGATATAGATTTAATCAATCGAAAAAGAACCGAAAACTTTCCTGTTTCTCATTCATAAATTTGATTTCATAAATCTCACTTTCATTGATTTTTAACAAGTTTTCAGTAGATTGGATTTCGATGCCATTGATTGATTGAATGAGTATCCCTTGACCAATTCCACGTCTGCGCAAGCGCTCATTTCGGTTACTGACAATTTTTACTCCACTAGTAACATTAAAGGTCTTGGCCTCAGAGGGTGTGATGTCTTTTAGGCGCATGCCAAAATATTCAACAAATGGATTTGGCTTAAGTGTGACTTCAGTTGTTTGCTTATTTCCGTTTCGCAAATAGGTAACTTTTACTTTATCGCCAGGTCGCTTACTGTTGAGGTAGCCAGTCATATCAGCAAAGGAACGGACTTCGGTATTGTCCACACCAATTATAATGTCTTCTGCTCTCAATCCAGCTTCTTTGGCACCCATCCCGTCTTCCACGTTAGCGATGTAAAAACCTTCTGTTGTGTCAAGATTATAATCTTTTGAAAACCGATTGTTAATCCCATTTCCACTCACACCCAGTAGCGCTTTTTGCACACCACCATATTCGATGATATCTTCATAGACCTTTTTTGCGATATTACTTGGCACTGCAAAAGAATATCCAATAAAAGTACCCATCCCATTACTGGTAATTGCTGTGTTGATGCCAATCAAATCACCATAGGTGTTGACCAAAGCACCTCCACTATTTCCCGAATTTACAGCAGCATCGGTTTGTATAAACGATTGGTTTGAAGCATCATAGGGGTTAAGGTCACGTGCCTTTGCGCTGATAATTCCAGCAGTCACTGTTGAATTTAGGTTAAAAGGATTGCCAACTGCAAGAACCCATTCACCAATGCGGGTTTGATCAGAATCTGCAAAACGAACGTATGGGAAAGGTTCAGAACCAATAATTTTCAATACTGCGATATCTGAGCTCGGATCAGTACCAATCAAATCGGCAGCAAAAACACGATTGTCATTTGTTGTGACTTCAATTTGGTCTGCGTCTTCAATCACGTGATTGTTGGTAATCAAGTATCCATCTGGAGAAACAATAACACCAGACCCCATTCCAATACGAGGGTAATTTTTTGGAGAATCATTGAACAAATCCCATAAACTGTATGATTGTGTGTTGTTTTTTGCTGTGTTTGTAATATGAACAACAGCGTCGATTGTACGGTCAACAGCCACTGTAAAGTCAGTGTTTTCTGCTGAATCCCTGACAAAAACTGGTGTCGAATAGGATGTTTCTACCATAGGCGTTGCTGGTTGTGTAACAATGACTTCAGTCGTTGAAAAAGAAAAGTGATAAACACTTACAAGAAATAAAGCAGTTGTAAATGAAAGTAATAATTGACGATATAACGATGGCATAACAATTTATTTTTGCAACAAAATTAGCAGATTTCATGCCAAATTTTAATTTTTTAACTTCAATTTAACATCCTTTTGTATAAAAATTTAGCAATATCTTTACGTCGTGAACATTCCTTTCTATAAATACCAAGGTACAGGAAATGATTTTGTGATGATCGACAATCGCAATGACAATTTTCCTCGTTCTAATCACGAACTGATTGCAACCCTTTGCGATCGTCGCTTTGGCATTGGGGCTGATGGCATAATTCTACTACAAAACCACAATAAAGTCGATTTTTTAATGCATTACTTTAATGCCGATGGAAAACCCGGATCTTTTTGTGGTAATGGGGCAAGGTGTATTGTTGCTTTCGCAAAAAAATTGGAGATCATTGACAGTAAAACTGTTTTTTCAGCCTATGACGGACTTCACGAAGCAACAATCGTTGATAATGTGGTTTCACTATCTATTGCAGATGTCAATAATATTTCAATCTATCCAAAACATGTTTTTTTAGATACCGGTTCGCCACACCACGTAATGTTTGTGGCTAGCACGAAAAAATTAGATGTACTTACCGAGGGTGCATTAATTGCTCATAATGAGACTTATGGCGAAAAAGGGTCCAATGTCAATTTTGTTTGTGTTGACAGTGAAGATCACATTACTGTTCGGACTTTTGAAAGGGGTGTTGAAGACGAAACTTTATCATGCGGTACAGGCGTTATTGCTGCTGCCTTGGCAGCGTTTTCAACCGACAAAATTAATCTCAATCACATTCAAGTTCAGACATTGGGTGGATTTTTAACAGTAAATTTTCAAAAGCAAAAAGATAGCTTTACTGATATTATTTTAACAGGTCCAACCGAGTTGGTATACAGCGGAACAATATATTATTAGTCAATGTTACAATCGATCAAACAGTATTTTAAATTTGCAATATTCTCTGTCGTGATACTTGTTTTTATTTATATTATTGTGTTTTACTTTCCCAACGCCAGCGTTGATGACCAAGGTCAGTCGATTTTTGTGCCAACTGGAACCACTTTTGATGAGTTCAAAGAGATGATAAAACCCCATATCAAAAGTTCAACCACTTTTTCGTTGGCTGCAATCGCCAAACGTTTCGACACACCTCGAGTAGGTCATTTTAAGATCAAGCCAAGTATGGGTAACCATAAAATAATCAACACTTTGCGTTCAGGAAATACACCAATTCATGTTGTTTTTAACAATCAACAAACAGTTGAGCACTTGGCGGGACGTGTTGGTAAACAACTCGAAATAGATAGTCTTACAATTTTAAATGAAATCAAAAGTGAACGTTTCTCAACTGATGTGAATCTAAGTAGTGACGAACTGTTGAGTTTGTTTTTACCAAACTCCTACGAGATGTATTGGAACATATCAGCAGCTGATTTTTGCGATCGCATGCGGGTTGAAAATGATCGATTTTGGAACACTTACAGAGAAGAAAAGCGCAAAAAACTCAATCTCAGCAGAGTTGAAGTGATTAGTCTTGCTGCTATTGTCAATGAGGAATCTAAAAAAGTAGATGAGCGTCCTCGTGTGGCAGGGGTATATCTCAATCGGTTGCGAAAGGGCATGAAATTACAAGCTGATCCAACAGTTGTTTATGCCATGAAGCGTAAGGCCAATGATTTCGATTTGGTTGTACGGCGTGTTCTTTATAAAGATTTACAAATCAACTCGCCTTATAATACTTACAGAAAAAGTGGATTACCCCCTGGCCCCATCACAATGCCAGACGTGAGTTCAATAGATGCAGTTCTCAATTCAGAGTCTCACAATTATCTCTATTTTGTTGCTGACCCAAACAAAGTTGGTTATCATTTATTTGCGAGTACTTACAAGCAACACCTAGCAAATCGGGATATGTATATACGCTGGCTCAATAAGAGTCGCATAATGCGTTAGGTTGTATGTACAAAAAGATGCATGGTCGCTTATGAAGATCAAGTTCTCCTTTTGTCCATTCAGAAATTGATTTTGTCCGTATCATTTCTGTAGATAGATTCAAGTCGCATGCCACACTTAATAAGGTATGAGGATACAGTTGCTCGATCAGCATTTCAAAGCAACGCATATTGCGATATGGCGTTTCAATAAAAATTTGTGTTTGATTGTTTTGAAAAGAAAGGCGTTCATATTTTTTGATTGCCTTTTTACAAGCTTGCTTGTCAATTGGGAGATAGCCATGAAATGCAAATTGCTGTCCGTTCAATCCAGATGCCATCAGAGCTAAAAGAATGGAAGAAGGCCCCACAAGTGGGCAAACCTCAATTTGAGATTGATGTGCAAGTAGCACCAAATCGGCGCCTGGGTCGGCCAAGCAAGGGCAGCCAGAATCAGAGATGAGAGCCATGTCATGCCCTGCCATGCAAGGGTCTAGTATCATGATCAAATCCTGTTGGGTTGTTTGTTTGTTAAGTGTTAAAACATTAAGCTTATCTTGCGATTTGTTAGGACACCAACTTTTGATATATGAACGACCGATTTTTTCTTTCTCAAAAACAAAATAATCAATCGACGCTATGATTTTTCCAATGGACTGAGACATCACGTCACTGGGTGTGTTGTGACCTAGGGTGTTTGGAATCAAATAAAGCTTTGCAGTAGATTTATGCATCGTTTTCCTCCAATTTCTTTACAATACGACCACATGCATTATTGACCAAATCAAATACTTTTTGAAACCCATCGTCATTACCATAATAGGGGTCAGGTACAGGAACTGAACCCATGTCTGCTGCTTCACAAAGCAACTCTACTTTATTAACTTCATCAAGGGTCTTGGCCTTTGCAACAACGTCTCTGTAGTTCTGTCGATCCATAACATAGATATGATCAAAATCGCCAAAATCCTTGGGTTCAAATTGCCGTGAACTTTGATATTGAATATCGATTTCATTTAGCTTGGCAACTTCAATCGATCTAGGATCAGGTGGACTACCAATATGATATAGACCAGTTCCTGCGGAATCAACAAAAGAGTCAGGAAGCATTTGAGCCATAATGCCATGGGCGAGTGGGGAACGACAGATATTTCCCAAGCACACCATGAGGATACGCTTGGCCATGGATTTTAGTTCGAGAATTTTTTGGAAAGGTCTTCGACGTATTTGCGAAATTGTTTGTCGGTAAATGCCAAGTTGTCAACTGTTTTGCAAGCGTGCAGCACTGTCGCATGATCGCGATGACCAATTTGCTGACCGATGTTGGCTAAAGAAGCCTTGGTTAGTTTTTTGGCAAAAAACATAGCTAACTGTCTTGCTTGCACAATGTGGCGTTTACGTGTTTTTGACTGAAGTGTTATCACATCCATTTTGAAATAGTCGGAAACCACTTTTTGGATGTAGTCGATTGAAATTTCTCTTTTCGTATTTCTGACAAATTTCTCAACAACTCGCTTGGTAAGTTCAGGTGTTACTTCAAGTTTGTTGAAGGAAGACTGCGCAATCAATGAGATGACAGCTCCTTCAAGCTCACGAATGTTTGTTTTAACTGATTTGGCCACATACGAAATAATGTCGTCTGACAATTCAACACCATCTCTGTACAATTTGTTTTTTAGAATTGAAACACGAGTTTCATAATCAGGTTTTTGGAGTTCAGCAGAAAGCCCCCATTTAAATCGGGAGAGTAATCGCTGCTCTATGTCTTGCATATCAACTGGTGCTTTGTCAGAAGTTAGGATAACCTGTTTTCCATTTTGATGTAGGTGGTTGAAAATATGGAAGAACACATCTTGCGTCCCAGATTTTCCTGAAAAAAACTGCACGTCGTCAATAATTAACACATCGATCAGTTGGTAGAAGTGAATGAAGTCATTTCTACTGTTTTTCTTAATAGCGTCAATGTATTGCTGTGTAAATTTTTCAGCAGAGATATAGAGCACAGTTTTTTCAGGATAATTTTCTTTGACTTGAACGCCAATGGCATGCGCAAGGTGTGTTTTTCCCAACCCAACTCCTCCAAAAATAAGTAACGGGTTAAAGGAAGTACCCCCTGGTCGATTTGCTACTGCAATACCAGCAGATCTTGCAAGTCGGTTGGAGTCGCCTTCCAAAAAATTGTCAAAATTATAGTTGGCATTTAATTGAGATTCAATTTTGAGGTTGCGAATTCCAGGTATGATAAATGGGTTTTTAAGTTCAGATGTTTCCCCTTGACTTGGTGCTTCAATACTTTGGTTATCTATCCCTTTTCGACCGCTACTTGGTATTTTTTGTGTAAAGGGAAGTTTACTACCGTAGGTATTTTCCATTCTGATAATGTACACCAGACGTGCATCATCACCGAGTTCTTTATGGAGCGAAGTTTTAAGGATTTTGATGTAATGCTCTTCAATCCATTCGTAGAAGAATTTACTTGGTACTTCTATGTTCAGGGCATTATCTTTAAGTTTAACTGGCACAATAGGTTTGAACCAGGTTTTGAATGCTTGAGAATCGATATTATCCTCAACAAAATTCAAGCATTTTTCCCAAACAGATTCAGCATTTTGCTGCATTATTTGTCGTCTTTTGTTTGTTTTTTCTGTTTTTAAATGGGGCTTCTGTAAAACAAAGTTTTTCTAAAACTCTTTAACAAATATGCATTGAAAAAAAATGAAAAAAAACTTTTTTAGTATTGAATTTTAAGAAACTTTTGTGCATATTATGGACGAACAAATCAATTTTATTTTGTAAGAAAATACATATAATTTGTAAGAAAAAATTACTTTTAAATTAAAAACTCGCTATTTAAAAACTGACCTAATGGGTGTAATTCAACAAGATAGTTAAGCAACTTATTTTGAGTTTGCAAGAATCGAATGGTTGCGTTTCTTTGGGTTAATTTTTGCATAGCTTCAAATGCGAGTCATACTGCTTCCAGTAATATCACTATCAACATAGTTCAAACATCCTTAATATTGTGATGATGCGATAGAAATTGAAATCTATATGGATAAAGTGCCGAGTTCAATTACTGATTTTTCCTACTCCATCTATGATCAAGAAAGACACTTTGTAAAACTGCCAAAATCCAATTGACATTTGTAAGTACTGAGACCAAAAAAATCATGCATTGTCAAGAGATTTTAATTGATACTGCTGCAGATTGACCCATACTTTCAAAACATCCCCATTTAACTTAGTAACCGATACGGGTGCGTTAGTAAATGATGATATATCTGGTGCTAATACCCCATCTCCAAATTTTCCCTGCCCTGTAAATACTTTTGCCTCATCCCACATACCAGAATCAATGAAATACTGAAGCGTTTTGGTGCCGCCTTCTACCAAAACTGATTGTATGTTTTTTAAATGTAAGTCTCTCAAAATTTGTTCCAATACATTGCCTGAAAAATCTATAGATACATAGAATATATGTTCATCGACTCGCGAATGATTATTTGTGTAAATGATCACTTTTTGATCTGCTGTAAATAGTTTGGCATTACGATCTATCATTTCGTTTGGGTCGATCACAATACGAGTAGGAGAGGGGCCATCAATTCGCCTGGTGGTTAAGGCGGGATTATCGTCAACAGCAGTTTGTCTCCCAATCAAAATCGATTGTTCTTCAGCGCGCCACTGATGTGCTAATGTTCTCGAAATTGAATTGGTGACCCAAACAGGTTGATTGTTTTTTTTATTCTTTGGAGCAATGTAACCATCTTTTGTTTGCGCCCATTTTAAAATTACATAAGGACGTTTGCTTTTGATTGTAGTTAGGAAGCGTTTGTTGAGTGTTTTGCAAGACTCCTCTTCCACGCCAACGTCAACTTTTATGCCTTCATCGCGTAGTTTTTGAACCCCCTGTCCATTTACTTTTTGAAAGGGATCAAGCATTCCAACAACCACATGCCGAATACCACTTTTAATAATTAAATCTGTGCAAGGTGGGGTTTTACCATGATGACTGCAAGGCTCTAGATTGACATATAAAGTAGACTTAGGCAAAGCATTAGTATCCAAAACAGAACGGATGGCTTGTACTTCTGCATGTGCTTCTCCCGCTTTTTGATGCCAACCCGACCCAATGACCTTATTGGTGGACACAACGACAGACCCAACGAGTGGGTTGGGATAGGTGTTTCCAAGCCCTCGCTGTGCCAGCTCTATACATTTGTTCATAAATTTGGAGTGACTCATACCAAATTTGATTGTACATTTAAGCAACAAAAATAAGCTAAAGAAATGGCAACAGGTCAATGGGTGATTAGTTTGGTGCGTCCTGAGGATAATGTTGTTTTAGCACAACTATTGCGAGAGGCACTGATCGAAATGGAGGTTCCATTCGATGGAACTGCTATATCCGATCTCGAAATGGATGCAATGTATGATACCTATCAATATGTAAGAGACGATTATTGGGTCGTGTGTCATCGAAATCGCATTTTGGGAGTTGCTGATATTGCCACCTTGCGTAATGTTCCTTACGGGCATTCTGAGTTGCAAAAAATATATTTTCTTCCAAATGCAAGAGCAAGAGGGTTGGGTAGTCAATTGATGCGCAAATGTTTGCAACAACCCAAAAAGTTTCGCTTTACAGATCGTTATCTTGATACAATACCAAATATGATGTACGCTCAAAAACTATATCAAAAATTGGGATTTGAATATATTGAACATCCACTAGACAATACTAATCATTATTCTTGTTCTGTATGGATGGTTAAAACATTGCGAGATGACACATAAGGAATTTCGATTGTTTTTTGATAAAAAGATGAGTGTTATCTATCCAAAAGCAGAGGTCGATTCTCTGTATGCCAAACTGATAGAGTTTGCCCTCAACATGAGTCGTGCTGAGATGATTTTAAAAAGTGATCAAATAATAGAAAAGCATAGCCTTATAAAATTGTTAGAATATATCACTCGACTTAAAAAAAAAGAACCGATACAATATATAATAGGGCAAGTCAATTTTGCAGAAGTAGCTGTAAATGTCAATAATAATGTATTTATCCCAAGACCCGAAACTGAGAGTTTGGTCTATTGGATAAAAGCACAAGAACAACAGAACCCCATTATTTTGGATATCTGCACAGGAAGTGGCTGTATCGCTTTTGCACTCGAAAAACACTTGAACGCCAAAGTTAATGCTTGGGACGTATCTCACAATGCGCTTCAACTTGCAAAGCAAACAGCAAAGTCGATTGGATCGGCAGTAAATTTTTCAAAGGTTGACATACTTTCAACAGTTAATATTGATCAAAAATGGGACATTATCGTTTCGAATCCTCCCTATGTGTTGGAAGAGGAAAGATCAGAAATAGATTGCAATGTACTACATCACGAACCCGACTTGGCACTATTTACATCTGCCGACGATTCGATACAATTTTATCGTGCAATCATCCAATTTGCTGCAAAACACTTATGTCTTGGTGGAAGACTGTATTTTGAGTTAAACCCAAAGACAATTGAGCAGGTGGTATCGTTTTTAAAATTGATGAAATTTGTCGATATTGTAGTCCAAAACGATATGAGAAACAATGCCCGAATGTTGGTCGCGAAAACGAAAAAATGAAACAAATTAGGGAGCATGTAATCGCTTTGCGCAAAGCCCTTCACGATCACAACTATAGATACTATGTGCTAGACGATTCAATTATCAGTGATTACGAGTTTGATCAAAAGCTACGAGAGTTAGCCGATCTTGAAAAACAATATCCAGAGTTTTTCGACCCCAATTCACCTACGCTGCGTATTGGTGGAACCATCAACAAAAATTTCCCAACGATCTCACACGAGTTTCCGATGTACTCGTTGGAAAATGCTTACAGCAAACAAGAACTATCTGATTGGGAAAAACGAATTCAAAAACGACTCGGAACAGATACAGTTGCATACTCCTGTGAACTCAAATTTGACGGAGTTTCCATCAGCTTGACTTACGAGAATGGGGTGTTGGAACAAGCAGTGACTAGGGGAGATGGTACACAAGGTGATGAAGTTACTCAAAATATTCGTACAATACCTACAGTTCCTCTCCAATTGCGTGGAGACTTCCCTGATCGTTTTGCTATTAGAGGGGAAATTGTATTACCAATTGATGGATTCAACAAAATGAATAAAGAACGAGTGGCCCTAGGAGAGGAGCCCTATAAAAACCCTCGAAATACAGCTTCAGGCACATTAAAATTACAAGACAGTTCTTTGGTTGCCAAGCGTCCTCTGCAGTGTTTTTTGTATCAAATGATTTCAGACCACAGTTTGTTTAGCACCCAACTTGAGAGTCTTCAAATAGCCCGAAAACTGGGATTTCACGTTCCTGAACATTACACTTTTGCATCATCGATTGATGAAGTCATGCAATTTATTTCACACTGGGAGAAAGAACGTTCAAACCTTCCCTTCGAAATCGATGGCATTGTCATCAAGGTCAATGACTTATCTCAACAAGACAAATTAGGCTACACCTCAAAATCCCCTAGATGGGCAATTGCATATAAGTTTAAGGCAGAAAGCATTTATGCAATTTTAGAATCTATTCAATTCCAAGTTGGTCGAACTGGGGCAATCACACCAGTCGCAGTACTCGACCCTGTCGAATTGGGTGGAACTGTTATCAAGAGAGCCTCCTTGCATAACGCTGACCAAATCGAAAAGCTCGACTTATACTATGGTGACTTAGTCGCGATTGAAAAAGGAGGCGAAATTATTCCAAAGATAGTATCTGTTGATCGAAACAAAAGGAGTATTGAAGCTAAGAAAGTATTGTATCTAAGCCATTGTCCCGATTGTCAAACAGAATTGATACGAATTGAAGGCGAGGCAGATCATTATTGTCCAAACCATGAGGATTGCCCAACCCAAATTGTGGGGAGAATCCAACACTTTATTTCTCGCAAGGCGATGAACATATATGGCCTTGGCAGTGAAACAATTGAACTGCTATATCAACAGCGATTGATTGTCTCGTACGCAGATTTGTATGCACTGACCTACGATCAACTTATTCCTTTGGAAAGGATGGCTGACAAATCAGTCTTAAATATATTAAACGCAATTGAGGAGTCGAAAAAAGTACCATTCGATCGATTGCTCTTTGCTTTGGGCATTCGATATGTTGGACAAACAGTTGCCAAAAAGTTGACTTCTCATTTTGGTTCAATTGATGCACTCGCTAAAGCAGATGTCGATACACTTGTTAGGGTTGAGGAAATCGGCTCTAGAATCGCAGAAAGTGTCGTAGAATTTTTTACATCACTCATAAACATCCAAATCATAGACCAACTAAAGATGCATGGGCTGCAATTCGAAAGTAAGTTGGACGAGAATCAATCAATTTCAAATACACTTTCAGGTCAATCATTTGTTATTTCGGGTGTATTTAGTTCGTACAGTCGAGATGAGATTAAAAAGATGGTCGAAAATAATGGGGGTAAAATTTCAGGTTCCTTATCAACAAAAACAACCTATCTGCTTGCTGGAGAGAATATGGGTCCAAAAAAGCGAATCAAGGCCGACGAGCTATGCATCTCCATTATTGATGAAGCTACCTTTTTATCAATGATTTCTTCTTAGTGTTATAATTATAACATTTTGTTTGTTTTTAAAAATAATTTCTTTTATCATGATTTGAACCGTGGAATCATTAATTTTGCTTAAGGAAAATGTTTAAAAATCGAGTTGTTGAAAAAGCTCTTGATGAGCTTTCGAGTCGTACAGTAATGAAGCCTGATACTGTTCGGACGGTCATTTGTTTGATTGATTTGAGCATCCTGAATGAGCCGAATTTGACCACCTATTTTGAGAAGATTTTCGGAATAAAAAAGAATAAAATCATGACTGTGTATTATGCGCCAAAGCGATCAAAAGAATTAACATCCTACAGTCCTCTGTTTTGCAATCGCCACCTGCATTGGGACGGCACACTTATTCATCCGATGAAGAAAAAAATTATGTCCAAAAAATATGATTTGTTATTCAATTTTTTTGTTAAAGACAATTGCACGCTACAGTCAATTTCGTCTCATGTTAAAGCAGATTTTAGAGTTGGCTATGCATCAGTCGATCATAGACTAAATGACTTTATGCTTGGATACGAAAACAATTCAGTTGAGCAATTTTTTAATACTTTCAATAATTTTTTCTTTAAAATCAGTACAAAATGAGCAAGTCCCCATTTAGTGGAACAGGTGTTGCAGTCATCACTCCATTTAATTCATGTCTCGAAGTTGATTATAAGTCTCTTAGTCAACTTATCGATTATTTGATCGGTAGTGATATAGATTATTTGGTTGCGATGGGTACGACTGCAGAGCCATCAACCATATCTGTGAAAGAGAAGAAACAGATTTTTGACTGTTTTGTCGAAACAACTGCCAATCGTGTGCCCTTGGTCATGGGTCTTGGGGGCAACAACACCGCTGCACTAACACAATCATTACAACAGGTCGATTCTAATGGGTTTTCGGCTATATTATCAGTTTCACCCTATTACAACAGACCAACGCAAGAAGGGATCTATAGACATTATAAATCTTTGGGCGAAGCTACCCCATTGCCGCTCATATTGTATAATGTTCCAGCAAGGACTGCTGCAAATATCACTGCTGAAACAACATTGAGGATTGCGCATGACTGTCCAAATGTTATTGGAATTAAAGAAGCCAGTGGAGATTTGGTGCAAGGAAGGGAAATTCTTGAGGGTAGGCCAGAGGGGTTTATTGTTGTTTCTGGTGATGACGAAACAGCAATCCCATTGATTCAATCTGGTGCTGAGGGTGTTATTTCAGTCATTGCTGGTGGATTCCCAAATTTGTTTAAATCAGGTGTACAAGCTGCAATCGAAGGGGACCACAAAAAGGCTGATCAAATCGCAAATCTCGTTCAATCAATCGCTTATCAAGTGTACGCTGAAGGCAATCCAGGTGGGATCAAGGCAGTGCTTACACTTCGTGGCATGATCGATAATCAACTTCGGTTACCTTTGATTCCAGTTTCTGAGACTGTTGGATCAGCATTAAAAACTTTTGTGGATAAGTACGATTAGCCTTGGGATTTTTGTTCAATTGTCTAACTTTACATCATGCAACAACTAAAACTTAAAATATCATTTCTAGGATTGATTTTTATGCTCTTCCATTCTTGTGGGCCCTATCAAAAAGCACTGAAGAGTGAAGAAATTAAACTTAAGTATGACATGGCTGAAGCCTATTATGATGAGGGTGATTTTCGAAGAGCAAAAGGACTTTTCGAGCAATTAAAACCAATTTATAGAGGCAAGCCACAGTCAGAGCGAGTCACTTACTTTTATGCAAATTGCTTGCTCAATACCAAGTCCTATATATCAGCAGCTTACGAATTTGAGTCTTTTAACAAAACATTCCCGAACAGTGACAAACTTGAGGAGGCTTATTATCTAGTTGCTTATGCTTATGCTGAGATTTCTCCTGTTTATAGCCTAGATCAAAAAGACACAGAAGAAGCCCTGAATAAATTACAAGACTACATCAATCGTTATCCCGACAGCGAGCGCATGGTAGAAGTCAACAGTTTGGTGGAGGAATTGTTGCGAAAACTCGAGCGAAAGTCTTTTGAAAATGCCAGACAGTTTTACACCATCCGGGATTTCAAAGCAGCCATCAAAGCAATTGACAACTTCATAGGCGATTTTCCGGGAACTCCATATCGCGAAGAAGCGATGTTTGTACAGTTTCAATCTGCTGCCGTACTTGCCATCAATAGTATTTTTTCTAAGAAAGAAGAACGCCTCGATAATGCAGTTGCTTATTATGACGATTTTATCAGATCTTATCCTGATTCAGAATTTATTGAACAGACAAACTCGATAAGAAATGATATCGAGAAAGAAATTAGTACATTTGCATCCAATTAAAAACACGGTATGTCGATTAAAAATTCCAATGCACCAGATACAACGGTAACTTACAACCGAAATCGGTTAGATAAACCAACAGGAAACATCTACAAGACTGTTTCTATACTAGCTAAACGTTCGATTCAGATTAATGAAGAGCTGCGCACAGAACTTTTTGAGAAGTTAGAAGAGTTTGCTACACCTATCGAAACATTAGAAGAGATTTTTGAAAATAAAGAACAAATTGAAGTTTCTAGGTTTTATGAAAAGCTACCCAAGCCCCACGCTGTAGCTGTTGAACAGTGGTTAGCAGAAAAAATATATTACCGTCATACTGACGAAACAACTAAGTAAATGTTTCTTCCCCTACATGCCAAAAAGGTCCTCCTTGGCATTTCTGGAAGCATAGCTGCCTACAAGACTCCTTTACTCGTACGTGCGCTTATCAAAGCTGGCGCAGAAGTGCAAGTGGTTATGACCCCTGCTTCAAAGTCGTTTGTTGCACCATTATCATTATCTACAGTTTCCAACAAGTCTGTTTATTCAGAATTTGTTGGAAGCGAAGATGATTTGTGGAATAACCATGTAGATCTTGGGCTTTGGGCAGATCTGATATTGATTGCACCTGCATCTGTCAACACACTATCTAAAATGTCACAAGCCATTTGTGACAACCTGTTACTTGCAGTTTATCTCTCTGCGAAATGTCCTGTCTATTTTGCTCCTGCAATGGATTTAGATATGCACGAGCATCCTGCTACCCAAAAGGCTATTCAACAACTAGTGATGCGTAACAACATACATATCGCTGCCCAAGAAGGGGAATTGGCCAGTGGTCTGCAAGGGATTGGACGTATGCAAGAGCCAAATCAGATTGTAGATTTTCTCGAAAAAGATTTAGCTGCCAAAATGCCACTCATTGGTCAAAAGATATTGATTACTGCTGGCCCAACATACGAACCAATTGATCCAGTTCGTTATATAGGTAATCACTCGTCAGGTAAAATGGGTTATGCAATTGCAAATGAAGCTGCTTCACGAGGCGCAGAAGTAGTGTTGGTCTCAGGCCCCTCTGATGAAATCCCTATTCATCCAGCCATCAAGCTAGTCAGAGCTAATACTACCGATGAAATGCTTGAAGCTTGTTTGCAAGATTTTAATGATTGTAACATACTTGTGATGGCTGCTGCAGTTGCTGATTTCAAACCAAAGAACTTGAAGAAAAATAAAATAAATAAGAGCGTGAAAAATTTTTCCGTCGAACTGGTAAAAACCGTTGATATCCTTCAACAACTTGGTGAAAAAAAATCGAATCAGTTTCTTGTTGGGTTTTCACTAGAAACAGAAAACGGATTAGCTAATGCAAAAACAAAACTTCAGAAAAAAAATCTCGACGCAGTAGTCCTGAATTCCCTGGCAGATAAAGGAGCTGGCTTTCAACACAATACAAATAAAATCACTTTCATCCCTGCCAAAGGAAAACATAAAACGTACCCCTTAAAAAATAAATCTGAAGTTGCTGTTGATATATTAGACGAAATTAAAACAATGATCGATGCATAAACTACTTCTTTTTTTTATTGTTTCTAGAATTTCATTTGCACAGTTAATAGATTGCAAAATCAATGTGAATGCAGATTTAGTCGATCAAACAAATAGTCAGATTTTTGAAACCCTTGCGCAAGAATTAAATGAATTTGTCTCATCGACAAAATGGATTGATATTCGTGCAGAGGATTACAATAAAATCAGCTGTACAATGTTGATCACGATTCAAAATTATAACAACAACGAATTTCAAGCCAATTTGCAAATTCAATCCTCACGCCCTGTTTTTGGATCAACCTACGAAACTCCTCTACTGAATCGAAAGGACGATGATTTTAATTTTAATTATCAGGAATTCGAACCTCTAAATTTCAACCCCAACACCACAAACTCATCTCTTGTATCATTGATTAGTTACTATGTTTATGTGACTCTTGGGATTGATGCTGATTCGTTTTCTCTAAATGGGGGAGATGCCTATTTTAATCAAGCTCGAAAAATTGTTGATTTATCTCAATCTAATCGCTTCTCAGGATGGAAACAGTCTGAAAGAAGAACCAACAGATATTGGCTAATCGACCAGCTGAGTACAAATCCCTTTTCTCTTTTTCGACAAGCCTTATATGATTATCATCTCAATGGATTGGACGTGATGTCTTCCCAGCCAGAAGTTGGCAAACGAGCCATTGCCAAGAGTATTTCGGACCTAAAGACCTTATCTGATAGTCGCCCAAACAGCTTGGTTGCACAATTATTTTTTGATGCCAAGGCAGATGAAATTATTCAGATTTTTGGAGGAGGCCCCTCATTCGATACCACACGACTTGTGGATGACTTAAATCGAGTTGCTCCTTTCTTTACTGCCAAATGGTCTCAAATTCAATAGTCTAATATCTTTGAAAAAGCTATATTTGATTGTCATTAATTTTTTGATTCGTTGTTACAGTCCATTTCGATAGTCAATTTTGCTCTTATAGATGACATACAATCTGATTTTGGCCCTCAACTTAATGTTGTGACAGGCGAAACAGGCTCAGGAAAGTCGATTGTGATGGATGCCCTATCTCTAGTTTTGGGCGCAAGAGCAGACTTGTCAGCTGTTCGAGATTCTTCCAAAAAGTGTATTGTCGAAGTTGTATTTGATCTGTCAAAGTCATCATTGCGCTCATTTTTTGATGAGTCGGGAGTTGATTTTGAAGCTGAAACAATTTTGAGGAGAGAGATTTTACCTTCTGGAAAATCACGCTCATTTATTAACGATACACCAGTTCAGCTGGACAAATTACGATTTATTGGATCACAACTTGTTGACTTGCATTCTCAACATCAAACTTCGCAATTGGCAAATTCGGCATTTCATTTTGACTTGTTGGACACCTTTTCTGGCGCAATGGATTTGAGGTCAGAGTTACAAGAAGCCTTATCGACTGCAAAACAAATTGAAAAGAAATATCAAAAACTTCTCGAGGCCCAACGAACTGCTAAAGAGTCTTTTGACTATAACTTATTTCTTTTAGAAGAATTAAAAGGGTTAGAACTGCGAAATGATATGCAATCTACTTTAGAAGATGAACGAAATCTGCTGCAACACGCTCACGATATCAAAGAAAGTATTCATCAGGTTTTGGAAATTGCTACAAAAGAAAATCTTGGATTGACTGATCAATTAAGCCAATGTAAAATGGGTTTGCAAAAGCTTGAATCATTTAGTGAACAGTTTCAAGCATTGTCGCAGCGATTGGACAGTATGTGGATTGAATGGTTTGATATTCAAGCGACTTTATCGACACTCGACGATGACTTGGCTGTTGATCCTGCACGCCTTGAAGTTGTAAATCAAACACTGAGTAAGATTTACACGCTCCAACAAAAACACCAAGTTTTTGATGTTGAGGGATTGATGAAAAAAGAACAGCAATTATCAGCACTTTGCCAAGTAGTAACAGCAGGAGATGATGATATTAAAATTCAAAAGCAACTTCATGAAGAGGCAGAGAATAAAGCTTGGGATTTATCTAAAAAATTAGCCAGACTACGAAGAAATCATGTAAAACAATTAGCAGAGGAGCTTACAATACGCCTCAAAAAACTAGGGATGGAGCATGCTCGTTTTGACTTTCATTTACATGCAGAGGCAACCCTAAGTTTTACAGGTTCTGACACCCTTACAGTTTTATTTTCTGCCAATAAAGGCATCGACTTTTCTGAGCTACGTAAGATAGCCTCTGGCGGTGAACGTTCGCGAGTTATGCTTGTTATCAAGTCGATCCTTGCAAAAAATGCTCACTGTCCAACAATGATTTTGGATGAAATCGACACAGGTGTTTCAGGTGAGATGGCAAAGGCGATGGGTGATTTTATGCGAGAGATCAGTCAACATACACAGCTGATATCTATTACTCACCTGCCACAAATTGCTGCAATGGGCACTTCACACATCAAAGTGTATAAAACCTCAGATGATGAAACCACACGAACACGTGTGAAGACATTGGTAGGTGAGGATCGAGTGATAGAAATTGCGCAAATGATTGGTGGAAATCAAATTACGCAAACTGCTCGCACTTACGCAGAGAAATTACTGAATTAGTACTATATTTATGAAAATTTTTTTATGCCTTACAACTTACTAAAAGGAAAAAAAGGAATAATATTCGGCGCATTAGATGAAAACTCTATTGCTTGGCAAACTGCCAATCGTGTTTATGAGGAAGGTGGTGAATTTGTTTTAACGAATGCACCTGTTGCCATACGCATGGGTGCAATTAATGATCTTGCAGAAAAAACAAAATCTCATGTGATTCCAGCCGATGCTACTAGTATTGAGGATTTGGAAAAGCTAATTGACCATTCAATGGAGATTTTAGGCGGGAAGTTTGACTTTGTTTTACACTCAATTGGCATGTCAGTCAATGTACGTAAAGGAAAGTCATATGTTGACCAAAACCACATTTGGACAGTTAAGGGTTGGGATGTTTCAGCTGGTTCGTTTCACAAGCTCATGCAAGTATTGTACAAAAAAGATGCAATGAACGAATGGGGTAGTATTGTCGCTTTGAGCTACATGGCAGCCCAGCGAGTATTTCCCGACTACAATGATATGGCTGACAACAAGGCTTACCTAGAATCTATAGCGAGAAGTTTTGGCTACTTCTTTGGGAGAGATAAGAATGTGAGGGTCAACACCATATCACAATCTCCAACGCCTACCACAGCTGGTAAAGGAGTAAAAGGCTTTGATGGTTTTATCTCTTATGCTGAAAAAATGTCACCTTTAGGAAACGCAACAGCAATCGATTGCGCCAACTACACAATCACTTTGTTTTCCGATTTGACCAAAAGAGTCACACTACAAAACCTCTATAATGACGGTGGTTTTTCAAACATGGGCGTGAGCGATGCTGTCATGGACATGATTGACAATAAAAAGTAAAATAAATCGATCATTTATGGCTTTATTAAGCGGTCTTGCCAAACACATTGGATCGCTCACGCAATTGCGTTTAATTTTTATATTTTTCCTCTTTTCCTTTGTTGTTTGGCTGTCCTCGGTAATGTCGGAAACACACACTGCTAGCGTTGAAATCCAATTTGATTTTAGCGACGAAACTTTTGAAATGTATCGAACAAATAATGAAACAAAAGCTACTGAGTTTATTGTTTCTGGAACAGGTTTTCGTTTGCTTTCCGCCCGAGTTATAAAACCAACTGTTTTTCTATCAATGTTAGATGCCCAAATGGATGGTGATGGGATTTATTTCACCCAACAAGATTTGATTTCTGCTGTAGAATCACGCTTTCGAAATGTGTTTCGAGTCAATCAGCTATCACTCAAAAGACTTGATGCTCCATTCATTCAATCAGCATCAAAAAGAGTACCAGTGCGACTCGATCATGACTTGCTACCAGCGGATGGTTATGCGTGGTCAAGTGACATACAAATTGTGCCAGACTCTCTAACAGTTTTTGGATTGCCCTCACAAGTTGATACTTTGATGTATGCACTTTTAGATAGTCCAAAGAACAAGACGTTCAATACTTCTTTCGACCAAAAATTAGCATTAACAACTGATTTACAATCAAATTTTAAATGGAGCAAGACAAAGGTTTATGTTACGCAAAATATTTCTCGCTACACGCAAGTTGAACTCCGTTTACCTGTCGAAGTAATCGACTCTGATGAAAAAGTTGATGTGAGTTTGATTCCAGCATTTGTTTTGGTCAACCTTAGTGTTCCAATAGAAAGAGTTCGTCAAATCGAGCCATCACAGTTTGTCTTAGTAAGTCGATTGCCCTCTGATAGGACTGCGGAATATATAGAAGTTAATTTTGAGAAAATACCTGAAGGTATCATGGTTAAAGACATCACACCAAAACAAGTACGTTATTTTTTAGATTGATGGTACAGATCGCAGTTACAGGAAATATGGGATGTGGTAAAACCTTAATTTGTAAGATGATGGAGAGTGAAGGGGTACCTGTTTATTATTCCGATGTTCATGCCAAACAGTTGATGAATCAAAATCAATCGTTGATGGAGTCAATAAAAGAACGTTTTGGTAAAGAATCCTACCACGATGGCATGCTGAATCGGAAATGGATTGCAAGCATAGTCTTTGATGATGCAATTGCTCTAAACGATTTAAACAATTTGGTCCATCCTGTTGTTCAAAAAAACTATTTGAATTGGTTGTCTCAACAAACAAAGGATATCGTCGCTTACGAATCAGCCATACTAATTGAACATGGGAATCAAGGGAATTTTGACGTTGTGATTTTGGTTCAATGCCCAGAAAAAATTCGACTTGAACGTATCCAAAAACGTGATGGCTTGACCTTGAATGAAGTACAGGCACGCACACGTTTTCAGTGGCAAGAGGAAGAAAAAATCAAATATGCTGACTATTTAATTGAAAACATAGCACTTGAAGAAGCAAAGCAACAATTCAATTCTGCTATATCATCTATTCGTAAACAATTGCAGAAAGATTAATTATTTTTGAACATGAATCGTGGGTTTTTTCCATTATTGATTTTCTTGATGACACTCTCCCTTATAGGAATTATTCTCATCCAACGATCATGGATCAATAAAAATGAGAGTAATTTTGAGCGTCAGTTTGTATTGAGTGTTAGTGCTGCTATTTCACAGGTTTCTTCTCAAATAAAGGAGCGAGAACTACTTGATTATTTGTCTGCTTACCAAAAAATGATTGATAGTATAGGAATGCCGAGATACTCTGAATTGACAGAGGTTTTTGAGTATATCGATCGTAGTCCAGACGCTGACGTTTCCTACTTTTATCAACAAGGAATCATTGAAGATGATTACAACATCTCTTTACAAACCTTTGACTCGTTGAGCAATGATTCTGCACCTATTTTAGATTATCGTAGAATTAAATCACTTACCATAATTGATGAAAGTTTTGAGCGAGAAAAAGACAATATGAGCTCAACCGAGCGATTGCAACGCATTGAGAGAATGTCATCAATGGACAAAGCACGTTATGAAATGATTTTTATGGATTTTGCTGATACAAAGCCAATTCAAATGAGAGTCAATAACTTAGAACTCGAATTGTTGTTGCGTCAGGAATTTCTCCTAAGAGAAATCAGAATTCCATTTGAATTTCGTGTTTTTGAAGGAAATCAAGCGACTGGTGTTGGATCTGAAAACTATTTATTAACGCTCAATGAAAGGCAATTTAAAACCCCATTATTTATCCGCGATGATGAATCAAATCGCTATGAGCTTAGGATTGCATTTCCAAATTTAGACCGTTTTATTGAGGAGTCTGTTTACAACACGCTATTACTATCTTTGTTGTTTACGCTGATTATTTTGGGTGTTTTTGCAGCATCTTTATTTCAGATTTTAAAACAAAAAAAGATTTCAGAAATCAAGTCAGATTTTATCAATAATATGACCCATGAGTTTAAGACACCCATTGCAACTATTCATTTGGCACTTGATGCATTGAATAATAAAGAGATGTTAAAAGATTCTAAAAAGTTTATCGGGTATCTTAAAATGATTAGAGACGAAAACAAACGTTTGCATACCCACGTCGAAAATGTATTGCAGATTTCTCAGCTTGAAAAGCGAGAATTGGATTTGGAAAAACAAAACATCGATCCTCATCTGACTATCCAAAATGCTCTTGATCATGTTCGTCTCATCATTCAAAATCGTGGTGGACAGTTGATACAGCAGTTTTCAAAAGACCCTGTGCAATTGTTCATTTCATCAATCCACATGACAAATGTTTGGGTAAATCTGCTGGACAACGCTATCAAGTATTCAAACAAAGAGCTCGTTGTTGAGATGAAAACTTACGTTGATGAAAAAGGATTTACTGTCAAAATTAAAGACAAAGGAATCGGAATGACAACTGCAGTCCGTAAACGGATATTTGACAAGTTTTATCGTGAATCCTCTGGAAATATCCACAATGTAAAAGGTCATGGATTAGGGCTGGCTTATGTAAAACAAATAATAAAAATGCACTCTGGCACGATTTCTGTTTCAAGCACACCTAATCAAGGAAGCATATTCACTGTGTTTTTACCCTTTTAAAATAGTCTAAAATGAATTCAAGAAATAAACACGTGTTGTTAGTTGAAGACGATTTAAATTTTGGCACAGTATTGAGAGATTATTTGCAGCTAAATGGATATAAAGTTGTACTCGCTCGAAATGGTTTGGAGGGCTATGAAAAGTTTAAAAAAAGTGAGTTTGATATTTGTGTTTTTGATGTTATGATGCCCTACAAAGATGGTTTTACACTTGCCAAAGAGATTCGCTCAAAAAACAAGTTAATACCCATCGTTTTCCTGACTGCTAAATCGATGAAAGACGATGTATTAAAAGGTTATAAAATTGGAGCAGATGACTATTTGACAAAGCCCTTTGACTCTGATATTCTGATGAAAAAGTTAGATGTGTTGATTCAGCGCAATGAACAAAATAAAAAAAAATCAAAGCTAAAATCTCGGCTTGTCATTGGGGATTTTATATTTAATCCTCGCTTGCGAACTTTAACCTATAAAAATGATGAAGCAAGAAGCCTTTCACCAAAAGAAAATCAACTGTTGTTAATGCTTGTTGAAACTCAAGATGATTTACTTTCAAGAAACAAAGCATTAATCGAAATTTGGAACGACGATAATTATTTTACATCCAGAAGTATGGACGTGTATATTGCAAAGTTGCGAAAGTATCTACGAAGTGACTCCAACATCGAGATTGCAAACATTCATGGTGAGGGTTTTCGTTTGCTTACTTCTTAAGACCGAGGATGAAACTGGTTAATTGTTTGTTGTAAATGCTTATTACTCATATGTAAATATCGTTCAGTAGTCGTGATACTACCATGACCTAGCATTTGTTGAACAGAGCTGATGTCAGCTCCATTTTCAACAAGGTGTGTGGCAAATGAGTGACGCAAACTGTGTGGGCCTATTTTTTTCTGAATGCCTGCAAGCGCTGCAGCCTTTTTTACTATTACAAATATCATATTGCGCGTGAGTTTTGTTCTTCTGTTATTTAGGAATAAAACATCACCATGCCCTTTTTTTCCTTCCACTCGAACAGACAGAAACTGTTTAACAGTTTTTTGTGCAATTCGACCAATGGGAACAAAGCGTTCTTTATCCCCTTTACCGATTACCTTAATTAAACTTTCTTCAAAAAATAAATCTGAACAGCGCAGGTTGACAAGTTCACTCACACGTAATCCACATGAGTAAAGCATTTCAAGTATACAACGATTTCGTATCGACATAGGTTTCTCTCCAGAAAAACTTTTGATAAGCTCTTCGACTTCTGAAACAGATAAAGTAATTGGCAGGGTGGTTCCGATTTTTGGAGGTTCTACCAAAGTGACAGGATTATTGTTGCGCAAGCCCTCTGTGATTAGAAAGTCAAAGAACGATCTAAGACCAGAAAGTAAACGGGATTGAGATGAGGGCTTTACATCTTTGGCAGTTTCATAAATAAACTGAAGCAATTGATCTGAATCGACTTTGGTTGGGCCAAATTTGATATTGTGTTTTTCTAAGTATGCGGTCAGTTTTTGAACATCAAAAACATAATTTTCCAGTGTATTTTCCGAAAGCCCCCTTTCTAGAAGTAGATATGATTTAAAAGCTTTGATACTTTCACTCCAGTTCATATTCGAAGATACATTATATTTACAGCGCCTTTACGTATATTTTGTAAAACAATGACTAAGATAGCAATTATAAACGGTCCTAACCTGAACCTGTTAGGAAAGCGTGAACCTGAGTTGTATGGTAATAAAGATTTTGACGCATATTTTCTTCAACTTCAATCCCATTTTATAGATTTTTGTTTGACTCATTATCAGTCTAATGTTGAGGGAGAACTCATCAATGAGATCCAACGTGTGGGTTTTGATGTTGATGGCATAATTTTAAACGCTGCTGCCTATACACATACTTCTGTTGGCATAGGGGATGCAATTAAAGCGATTGCAGCTCCAGTGATAGAGGTACATATTTCCAATACTTTCTCTCGTGAAGATTTTCGACACACTTCATTTATTACTCCCAACGCAAAAGGGTTGATCCTTGGGTTCGGACTAGATGCTTATCGTTTGGCGATTGAGAGTTTTTTGCCAAAGCTTTAAATCGGTCGGTGACGATTTGAACTGGTAAGTGTTTTTCTCACGAACCAATCAGTGAGTTTATCTGGAAAATAATAAGCCATCAGTCGGAAAAAAAATCTATTTTTATGTACAATATACCGCGTTTTTGGTCTTGGGATTGATATGCACTTGAGGATTAAAGTAGATATTTTCTCAACGGGTAGGGCATTGCGCTCGGCATTTTCGATCATTCGATCAGCTTTTTTGAGTACGACATAATAATCTGAATCTTTAAACCTATCCATTTTATTGAGATTCTTTTTCCAAATTTCTGTTTTGATTGGGCCAGGTTCAATGGCAATGACTTGGATGCCATACTGGCTTAATTCTCTTCGATAAATGTCATTTATACTTTCTAATGCATGCTTTGAAATACAGTAAGCGCCATTGAATGGCGAATTAAATAGTCCTGAAACTGAGCTAATATTGATGATGCGACCTGCTTGTTTTTTTGAGGTGGTTTTCAATAATGGTAGAAAGAGGTTTGTTATTCGACGAACAGACATGACATTAACGTCGAGTTGCATTTCAAATTCTTCTTCTGTCAAGAGTTCTAGAGGGCCTGGTACTGCAATACCAGCGTTGTTAACCAGTGCTGATATACGATCACAATTCTCAAAAACAATTCTTGATGCTTTAACAACTTCATCATGATTTTGTACATCAAACTGAAGCGGTGTAAATCGGGTTGTATAGATTGAAGACAACTCATCTGCATCCTCTTTTTTTCTTACACTCCCATATATGCTATATCCTTTTTGGTGCAATAAATCAAGTGTTGCCCTGCCAATTCCTGTCGAAACTCCTGTAATAATGATGTTTTTGCTCAAGTTGTTTAAATGATTTAGGATTATACCAAACAAGCAAAAGCCGCCAATAAGCTACTTGTCTTTTGTAATAGTAAAATCCGTGAGGTGTGTTAAATATGTATCACCTCGTCATAGGCAGCAGCAACTGCTTCCATTACCGCCTCACTCATCGTTGGGTGAGCGTGTACTGCTTTTAAAATTTCATGACCAGTTGTTTCGAGCTTTCGTCCAACAACTGCTTCTGCAATCATGTCAGTGACGCCAGCACCAATCATATGACAACCAAGCCATTCGCCATATTTGGCATCAAAAATAACTTTCACAAAACCATCGGTATGACCTCCAGCCTGGGCTTTACCTGAAGCTGTGAACGGAAATTTACCAACTTTAATTTCATATCCTTTTTCTTTTGCTTCGTCTTCAGTATAACCAACAGAAGCAATCTCAGGAAAGCTGTAGGTGCAGCCTGGGATATTATTATAATCAATGGGCTCTACATGATGACCAGCAATTTTTTCAATACACAATATTCCTTCAGCAGATGCAACATGCGCCAGTGCTTGTCCAGAAGTTACATCTCCAATAGCATAGTATCCCTGGACATTTGTTTGATAAAAATCATCCACTAAAATTTTTTCTCTATCTGTGGCAATGCCGAGTTCTTCTAGACCTATGTTTTCGATGTTTGTTTTGATTCCAACTGCTGACAAAACGATGTCAGCAGAAATTTCTTCTTCACCATCTATTGTTTTGATGGTAGCCTTAACACCTTTACCACTTGTATTTACTTTGGTGACTTCTGCGCTGGTCATAACCTTAATTCCGCTTTCTGTGAAACTTCTTTCCATTTGTTTTGAAATATCATTATCTTCAACAGGGATAATTTTAGGCATATACTCAACGAGGGTTACCTCAGTTCCCATGGCATTGTAGAAATAGGCAAACTCAACACCGATAGCGCCAGAGCCAACAACAATCAGTTTCTTTGGTTGTTTTAAAAGTGTCATTGCTTCGCGATAGCCGATGATTTTCTTGCCGTCTTGAGGAAGACTGGGTAGTTCTCGAGATCGTGCACCAGTTGCAATAATGACATGATTTGCCTCATATTCTGTTTCGCTTCCATCTTCGCTAGTGACAGCTACTTTTTTGCCAGCTTTCAGCGTGCCATGACCCATGATAACTACAATTTTATTTTTCTTCATCAAAAACTGAACGCCTTTGCTCATAGTGCCAGCAACATTTCGACTTCGATTGACGACTGCATCGAAATCCTTATCATAATTTTCGATTGTCAAGCCATAGTCATCGGCGTGTTTGAGGTAGTTGAACACCTGAGCAGATTTCAAAAGTGCTTTTGTCGGAATACATCCCCAGTTCAAGCATACACCACCCAAGCTTTCTTTTTCGATTATGGCAGTTTTAAGCCCCAATTGTGATGCTCGAATTGCAGTAACATATCCTCCAGGTCCACTTCCTAAAACAATAATATCAAACTTGTTCATGTCAAATATTTTTATTGCGAAAATACGAAACGAATCACGAATTTAATAGGGAAAATAAAATAACTATGATTTAAAATTTAGGCTTGCTGAGTTTACACAATACCTTCGTTGGGACGGGGTAGGGCCATCAGGAAAAATATGCCCCAGGTGACCACCACAGTTTTCACATAAAATTTCAATTCGATTCATGCTATGACTGTGATCGGGTTCGTAGCGAATTTTACCATCAATCGAATCGGAGAAACTCGGCCAACCACAGTTGCTTTCAAACTTATATTCACTTACAAAAAGGGGCTCTTTACAGGCTTTACAAATATAGGTGCCCTTTCTAAAATGAAGGTTATATTCTCCTGTGTGTGGATACTCTGTTCCCTTTTCTCTCATAATTCGATATGACTCGTCATCGAGAATTTTTCTCCAATGATCTTCAGTTTTTTTAAAGGGATGCTTACTCATCGGATACAAAAGATAATGCAACTGAATTAATACAATGTCTTTGTCCTGTCGTTTGGCCAGGGCCATCATTAAAAAGATGCCCTAGATGACCACCACAGCTAGAACAGATCAGCTCTATTCTTGTATAGCCGAGTTTATTGTCTTTTTTGTAGGATACAGCCCCCTCAACCGCTCTATCGAATGCAGGCCATCCACTCCCAGAATCATATTTATGATCTGAGATGTAAAGTGGAGCTTCACAACCTGCACATTTGTAAACCCCCTCTTTGTAGTGGTCGTTGTATAGGCCTGAATAGGGTCTTTCAGTACCAGCCTCACGCAAAACATAGTAGGCATTATCGTCAAGCTGTGCTTTCCATTCCGCATCAGTCTTCTGACAAGAAAAATTTTGTGCTGGCGCGTTGGGTGTTTTGGGATTTTGCGCACATGTAATGTGGCTAAAAATCAACAATATAAACAGAATAAATCTCATGGGTGTTGAAATAAGAATTGAACAATATGTTGAACAGTTTTAGGGTCTCTCAAAATTCTATGATGCCCAAGACCTGATGTTAATTTAAGTTGTGAGTTTCGAGCCAAATCATGAAGCGTAGTGCTGCACTCATAAGGTGCCTCTTTGTCATCTTTATCATGGACAATCAACAATGGAATATCGATATCTTTTATATTAATTCTCGACGCATATGTCTCAAGTTTTATGCCAAATTTATTTTCAACAGAAGTAATCATTCGTTCTGTTATTTTATCAGAAAAATGGAGTTGTTGCGAGAATCGATAAAAGACCCCTTTTATCGAATCTCCACTTCCAATGATTGCTGCTGATTTCAGTGGCAAACCATCTTTAATTGCTCTTAATAATGCAAAACCACTCATAGAGTGTGCAATGGCAGCATCAAAAGGCCCAAATTTTTGATTGAGATCCTGTATACAATATGTTAGTTCAAGTACATTGGTTTTGTTTCCGGGTGATTGACCATGCGCAGGCATATCAAATGTGATGACCTCACAATTTTCCTTTTGCAGTTCGTCAGCAAAGGAAAAAAGTTGTGTTCCTCGACCACTCCAACCATGTAGTAATAAAACTTTCTGTTTATCGCCTTTCAATCTGTAAACTTGAATTTCTTTATCAAAAGAAGAAACAGAAAACTTTATTTGCTCTGCTGCATCACGCATTTGATGCTCTCGATTGGGCGTTTTGAAACGATGTGGTCGAAAAAAAAAATACAAGGCTACTTTCGTAGCCAACGCACTAGAAATAAGTTGCGACAGCCAAATTACTAATCGAATTAAAGTGGGGACACGCACTGCTGGCCTTTGTTTTCTGTTCTTTTTCATTGTAATTCAATAAAGTTAGTAAATATAAAAAAGTCAAACACATTATTTTCACTATTTTGGTGCTCTAAATTAACAATGTTGCAGTTACAAAAAGGTAGTAATACACTTATACGCGTATGGGCTTCATACGACTGGGCAAATTCGGTTTATTTTTTAGTCATTACTTCAACTATATTTCCGATTTACTATGGGTCGTTGTTTGCTGACAATTTATACATTGAAATCTTTGGACAGTCATTAAAAAACACTGCGTTGATCAGTTATACCACTGCAGCTGCATTTGCAGTCGTTGCTATTTTATCCCCCATTCTTTCTGGAATTGCAGATTATGTTGGGAATAAAAAATCATTCATGAAGTTTTACACCTACGTAGGAGCACTATCCTGCGTAGGCCTGTACTGGTTCAATCTGGACAATATTTATTTTGGTTTGATTTGCTATTTTTTTGCTTCTGTTGGGGCATGGTTGAGTTGGGTTTTTTACAACTCTTATCTACCAGACATTGCTCATCCAGAACAGATGGACAAAGCGAGTGCTTTGGGTTATTCTCTTGGTTACGTAGGCAGTGTTTTGTTGTTGGTTGTTAATCTGAGTATGGTGCTCAATCCTAGTTTATATGGTATTGAGGGTACAGCCTCAGAAGCATCTGTTAAAGCGATGAAATATTCATTTATTTCTGTAGGAGTTTGGTGGATAGCTTTCAGTCAAATTGCTTTCAGATTTTTACCAAAAAACATTTCAAAAAATCCATTGACTAACAAAGTTTTTTTCAATGGATATCGCGAGCTTAGTACTGTTTGGAAAACTTTTTCAAATAATCCTATTCTAAAAAGCTACACCGGTGCTTTTTTTGTGTTTAGTATGGCAGTTCAGACTGTGATGTTGATTGCAGCCTATTTTGGCGAACAAGAGATCAATTGGGGAAGCTCAAGTGAAAAGCAAATTGGACTGATTATAAGTATCACGATCATTCAACTAATCGCAATTTTTGGTGCAAACATAACTGCACAATGTTCAAAAAAGTTTGGAAATCTACCTGTTTTAATTACCCTAAATTTCATTTGGGTAAGCCTATGTCTATATGCATTCTTCGTTCGATCACCTATCCAATTTTACATTGCAGCTGGATTTGTTGGATTGTCTATGGGAGGTATACAATCCTTGGCTCGATCCACATATTCAAAATTTATCCCAAAAACAGATGATACCACATCCTTCTTTAGTTTTTACAGTACATCACAAATGACTGGCATTGTCATAGGGATGCTGCTCTTTGGGACTATTGATCAAATCACTGGTTCGATGCGAAATTCAGTTTTGTTTTTTCTATCATTCTTCCTGATAGGAGCGTTTCTGCTCATTCGAATCCATAGAAGAATGACCAACTGAGTACTGATGTTTTTTATCTCCAAGCCAAGTTGTGATATCAACTTTTTTGCGTTCACTTGCGTAGGTCACAACAGCAGTTCCATTGATCGATACACCCAGCTTTTATAGCGAGCAAACACTTGCATGACATGATCCAACAATTTTAATAAATGATTTTTAGATTTCAATTGGCTTGTGTGAAGATTCCTCTAGCCAATGACTTACTCTTTAATGATTTTACAATTAACTTTAAAATAAAATTACCAGAACCACCAATAACAAAAGATACGTTCGTTCTGACAATTAATGATAAGACTAATCTCACCTGAACCAATTATTCATAAAGATAAATGTTTTGATTTTATGTTGTACGTACTTGAAACCTTTGCTGATCCGAGCACATATATTTCGGAAATATCTTAAGTTGTGAATGTTACTGGTATTCTACTTATTACATTTCCCTGAAGTTTCACATTGTTAAACTTATTCAGAAGAAAAGTTTTGTTTTTAACCTGAGTAAATACTTTAGGTATTACATTGCATTCGCCTATAATTTTAACTTCGTAATGCTTACCTTTTTCTGAAGTTACATTTGAGGGAGCAGAAATTTCAAAACTATCAAATTTTTGAGTTGTAAATTGTAAGGTTTCTCAAACGTTGTTGCCTTTAATTGTGTCTAAATTGATCATAAACAAAAGACTATTGATGAATAATCGTGATAAATAAATAATTCATGATTTTTAGATCTGGTAAATTAGATATAATGATAATTACTTAAAATATGGTTGGCATGGATGTTGAAGGATATACTCTTTAATTGTAAAAGGTGCGATTTTAATACAAATCGACTGACTGCAACTGACAAATAAATTGTTTAGCAGTAAAAATAAGACAAAATGACATAATCTATGAGCAAAGCAAAATTGATTTCATTGGATGAACTATCATTAGAGGAGCTCGAAGTTGACGCAGAGTTGATTCCGTTGATGACAACAGACGACGAGGAAGAGATTTTGAAAGAGCCTGTTCCCAAAGTGATTCCCATTTTACCACTGCGCAATACTGTGCTGTTTCCCGGTGTTGTGATTCCAATCACTGCCACGCGTGACAAGTCCATACAACTGATTCGAGATGCAAATGCATCAAATAAATTGATTGGGGTTGTTGCTCAACTCGATTCCAAAGTTCAATCTCCAGAGCAAGAAGATCTTCATAAAGTCGGAACACTGGCTCGTATTCTTCGAATTCTACAAATGCCTGATGGCAATACTACAATAATTCTGCAAGGTAAAAAACGTTTTCAGATCGAAAAATTTATAGAATCCCATTCGTACATGAAAGCAACAGTTACTGAGTTGCAAGACGTACGACCCGAGAAGGGAGATAAAAAGTTTGCTGCAGTCATCGATTCTATCAAAGACCTTTCGCTTCAAATCATCGCTGATAGTCCCAATATTCCGTCTGAGGCGTCTTTTGCAATCAACAATATCAAAAGTGATTCTTTCTTAGTCAATTTTGTTTCATCTAATATGAGTATGGCATCTGTTGATAAACAAAAGATTTTGGAAAGCAATGATCTTCACAAACGAGCATTACTTTGTCTCAAGCATATGGATGTGGAGTTTCAAAAGCTTTCGCTGAAAAACGAGGTGCAGTCCAAAGTGCGCAATGATTTAGACCAGCAACAACGTGAGTATTTTTTACATCAACAGATGAAAGCCATTCAAGAAGAATTGGGTGGATCTTCATCTCATAAGGATGTTGCAGATATGAAAATTCGTTGTCGTGAAAAAAAGTGGAGTAAAAAAGTAAAATCGCATTTTGAAAAAGAACTTTTAAAGTTTGAACGAATGAATTCTCAAGTCGCAGAGTATGGTGTTCAAAGAAATTACTTAGAGCTACTCCTCGATTTACCCTGGGACAAATTTTCAAAGGATAATTTTGATTTAAAGCGTGCACAGCGCATTCTAGATAGAGATCACTTTGGATTGGAGAAGGTAAAAAAGCGTGTCATTGAGTTTTTGGCTGTGTTGAAACTTCGAAACGATATGAAATCGCCCATTTTATGTTTGACAGGTCCTCCTGGTGTTGGAAAAACATCACTGGGTAAATCGATAGCAGAGGCACTGGGTAGAGAATATGTACGAATCTCTCTTGGTGGTATGCGTGATGAGGCAGAAATTAGAGGTCATCGAAAAACTTATATTGGTGCAATGCCAGGTCGAATTTTGCAAAATATAAAGAAGGCAGGTACATCTAATCCGGTCTTCGTTCTAGATGAAATTGACAAACTTTCTTCAGGAATGAGTGGCGACCCTTCGTCAGCACTACTTGAGGTGCTTGACCCTGAGCAAAACAGTGAGTTTTATGACAATTTTTTAGAGTTTGGTTACGATCTTTCAAAAGTTCTATTTATTGCAACTTCAAATACACTCTCAACCATACAGCCAGCTTTGTTGGATCGGATGGAAATTATACAATTGAGTGGATATACTCTTGAAGAGAAAATTGCCATTGGGAAAAAATACTTGGTTCCAAAGCAAATCAATGAACATGGACTGACAGCAAATGACATTAAAATTGGCAAGTCCGTCTTAAAAAAGATTGTTTCCGGGTACACTCGTGAGTCGGGTGTTCGAGGTCTCGATAAAACAATTGCGAAAGTGATTCGGAATCGTGCAAAAACCATAGCAATGGAAGAAACCTTTGAGGCATCGGTTGACACCAAATACATTGAAGATATTCTTGGTGCTGAAAAGGTATCAAAAGCGGCCTATGAAAACAATGAAGTTCCAGGTGTAGTGACAGGCCTCGCTTGGACGCAAATGGGTGGAGATATTCTCTTTATTGAGTCTTTGGTGACCAAGGGATCAGGAAAGTTGTCTCTGACAGGAAATTTGGGTAAAGTCATGAAAGAATCTGCCACAATTGCCTTGGAATTTATTAAATCGTATGCAGATCAAATAGGCACAAACGCAGAGGAACTGAACAGGAGTAACTATCACATTCACGTTCCAGAAGGAGCAACTCCCAAAGATGGCCCCAGTGCTGGAATTACGATGCTTACTTCTTTGGTTTCTGCCATTACAGGGCGCAAAGTGAAAAGTAGAATTGCAATGTCAGGTGAGATTACATTAAGAGGAAAGGTTTTACCTGTGGGTGGTATCAAAGAAAAAATCCTTGCTGCAAAGCGTGCAAATGTCAAAACCATCATATTGTGTGCTGAAAACAAAAAAGATGTAGATGAAATCAATCAAAGCTATCTTCGTGGCTTACAATTTCAATACGTTTCTTCTATGATTGATGTACTGGATTTTGCATTGACCACCCATAAAGCAAATAAAGAGCTTCGTAAAATCAAATAATTTTCAACCCAACACGTTTTAATTACTATATGAGATTGATCGTCTTTGGCGTTTTTTTATTTTGTGCATCATTATCTGCGCAAGTGGGAGGGTCAAACACATATCAGTTTTTAGACCTTTTTCCCAGTCCTAGACACATGTCTCTTGGGACATGGGTGTCAACGTTATCAACTGCTTCAATCCACAGTAGCTTGGCAAATCCTGCCCAGGTATCAGACTCTATACGAGGGCAAATCGCATTCAACTATCAACCTTATTTTGCAGGGATCAATCGAGGTACAGCTGCTGCTGCAATTACTTTGAATGAATCTCATACTATTTTGATTGATACTCGATTTATACATTATGGGACATTTGATGAAAGAGATATTTTCGCTGAGAAAATAGGTGAATTTTCAGGAAACGAATTTGCCTTAGGAGTGGCATATTCCTATACTATTGATTCCAAAAATTTGCGTGTTGGGGCAAGATTAAACCTGATAAGTTCAACTCTAGCAGATTATCAATCTATGGGTTGGACTGCTGACTTGGGACTGTATCATGAATCTCAATCGTCTCTATATCGTTATGCTTTAGTTGCGCGCAATATTGGTTCTCAATTCATCACTTACGATAATGTAAAGGAAAGCATACCTTTTTCTTTATCTTTTGGCATTTCAAACGAATTAGAGTATTTGCCTCTTCGCTGGCATTTGTGTCTTGACTATCTTAACAGATGGGATCTTAATTATGTGAACACCAACCAACAGCAAACTAATTTTGAAGGGGAGTTGGTGGATGATTCTTCAACATTTATTGATGAGTTCGTCAGACACCTTGTATTTGGGGCAGAATTGTTTCCAGATCGTCCATTCTCAATTCAAGTTAGTTATAATTTTTTGAGATCTGCAGAACTTTCAATCTCTGAAATTCGCAGTTTTTCTGGATTGAGTTTTGGTTTTGGTGTCAATTTGCGAAAATTTAAATTCAATTATAGTCATGCCCGTTTCAGTGCAGCTGGAAACACTAATTTTTTAGGTATTACCTTTGTGCCCTAGATGAAGAACATCATTATTTCCGTAGACGGTGCATCATCAACAGGCAAAAGCTCTTTGGCAAAAGCTCTTGCAAAACATTACAGGTTCAAGCATATTGACTCTGGCGCCATGTATCGTGCGCTAACCTTTTATTCTTTGAATCATAAACTTATAGACAAAAATCATTTTGATATAGACACCCTTGTTTCCCATTTGCCAACAATTGAAATTGATTTTTCTTCTGATGATTATGTAATGCTAAATGGTAAAATCATTGAACATGAAGTACGATCAATGGAAGTCTCTAACTATGTAAGTATCGTTGCAAAGGAGTCTTTATTCAGAAAATTTATGGTCACGAAGCAGAGAGAGTTAGGAAAAAGAGGAAACGTTGTCATGGACGGAAGGGATATCGGCAGTGTTGTTTTTCCTGACTCAACAATCAAATTTTATATTGAAGCATCGATGGAAGTACGAGTCAAACGAAGGTTTCTTGAACTCACACAGAAAAATGTTGATATTTCTTTAACAGATGTAATTTCCAATATTGAAAATAGAGATCATATTGATTCTAGTAGAGATGATTCTCCTTTAGTTATTCCAAAGAATGCGATTGTTCTGACCAATAATGAGGAAGGTTTATCTCATCTTATCGAAGTTGCTATTTCCAAAATCGACAGTCTGTTTTAATAATTTTTATTGCCCAAATATTTGCTTGTCTATTGAAAAGGGTTAATTTTGCTCACCCTAAGGGATACGTTTTGTAGAGAATACTCCTTAGTGTTGTACATGAACCCCTTTTGTTGCTCGGCGTTTATTCTCTAAAAGCAACAGAATACAAAAACAATCAATCATGACGAATGATCATGTAAACAAGGAGCCTCAAGTTGAAGAAGTTGAGACCCCAGAAATCACTGAAGAGACAACAGAAGATCAGTCTCCAAAACAATCTCCTAAAGAATTTTTAGAAAATTTTGATTGGCTTTCTTATCAAGAAGCAGCAGAGGTTGTTGATGAGAAGAAGTATAAAGAATTTGAAAAGCTTGTTCATGAAAATTTTGTGGACACACAGCATACAGATGTAATTAAAGGAACAGTTACACACATGACTGATCGTGAAGCAATTATTGATATTAATGCAAAATCTGAGGGTGTCATTTCATTAAATGAATTTCGATACAACCCTGACCTAAAGGTTGGTGACAATGTTGAAGTGATTGTTGATATCAGAGAAGATAAAACAGGACAACTTGTTTTATCCCACCGGAAGGCTCGCGTGATAAAAGCTTGGGATCGTGTCAACGATGCACATGACAGTGGCGAAGTCGTAACAGGCTTTGTAAAGTGCCGCACCAAAGGTGGTATGATCGTTGACGTATTTGGGATTGAGGCATTTTTGCCAGGCTCTCAAATCGATGTGAAACCAATACGTGATTATGATCAGTATGTAGATAAAAACATGGAATTTAAGATTGTTAAAATTAATCATGAGTTCAAAAACGTTGTAGTATCTCACAAGGCACTTATTGAGGCTGACATTGAAGAGCAAAAGAAAGAAATCATATCTCAGCTTGAAAAAGGACAGGTGCTCGAAGGAATTGTCAAAAATATCACGTCTTATGGTGTATTTATTGATTTAGGTGGTGTTGATGGACTTGTACATATTACAGACTTGTCATGGAATCGAATAAATCATCCAGGTGAGATTTTAGAAATCGATCAAAAACTAAATGTTGTTATCCTTGATTTTGATGATGATAAATCACGTATCCAATTAGGTGTTAAACAACTTAGCCAGCATCCTTGGGAAGCCCTTAGTGGAGACCTCAAAGAAGGAGATGTGATTGATGGTAAAGTTGCTGTCATTGCTGACTATGGTGCATTTGTCGAAGTCGCACAAGGTGTTGAGGGTCTTGTTCATGTGTCTGAAATGTCATGGAGTACCCACATGCGTTCGGCGCAAGATTTTGTAAAGGTTGGTGACGAGGTTAAGGTTTCTATTTTATCCCTTGATCGAGAGGAGAGAAAAATGTCTTTGGGTATGAAGCAGCTAACCCCAGACCCATGGACAGATATTACCTCTAAATACCCAGTTGGCTCTAAACACAAAGGAGTGATTAGAAACTTCACAAACTTTGGTGTATTTGTAGAACTTGAAGAAGGAATCGATGGACTCATTTATATTTCTGAATTGTCGTGGACCAAAAAGGTAAAGCATCCATCAGAGGTGGTTACTGTTGGTCAGGACTTAGAAGTGGTGGTACTTGAATTAGACGTTGAGGGACGAAAACTCAGCTTAGGTCATAAGCAAGTGCAAGAAAATCCTTGGAATAAGTATGAAAGTGAATATGCTGAGGGCACAGTCATTGAGTCATCTATTCATGAGTTAGTTGACAAAGGTGCGACAGTTGTTCTCAATGAACACATCACTGCTTTTGTTCCAAATCGTCATCTGGATAAAGAGGATGGGAATAAATTGAAAAAAGGAGAGTCTGCTGAGTTTAAAGTAATTGAATTCAATAAAGACTACAAGCGTGTTGTGCTATCCCATAGCGCTGTCTATATGGAGATGGAAAAAGAAATCGTTAAAAAATCAAAGAAGAAATCCTCCAAAAAGGAAGTTTCTACTTTGGGTGATATTGACGCTCTTGCCAATCTCAAAAAGAAAATGAATGGGTAAGAAAATGAGGATTAATTTAAGTTCATTATTTACCTACAAAAAAGCGCTGTTTAGTACTTTTTTTATAGGGAAATAATATTACTTATATACGACCCTACTTCTGAAGTTGTAAAGCTTTTTTCAGGGTATAAATCAAGAGTACCAACTCTGTTATCAATCGTTTTCTGAACTGCAACACGAATGGCATTTGCTTCATCAGCCATATCAAAATTATCGAGCATCATCGCAGCAGATAGTATGGTAGCAGTTGGGTTGGCGATTCCTTTGCCTTTGCCTTGTGGGAAAGAACCATGTATTGGTTCAAACATCGCATAACAATCTCCTATTGAGGCAGATGCCAAAAGCCCTATTGAACCCCCAATGACACTCGCTTCATCAGAAATGATATCACCAAATAGATTTCCCGTGAGAATAACATCAAACTGTGCAGG